>JALOLW010000531.1 GCA_025455795.1 Spirosomataceae bacterium | reverse complement strand
TGTGGCGAGCTATTGGCAAAATTTCACTCCCTTGCCAGTCGCCACTCGACAATCGCCAAAGGAATGACGATGGCTTTTTCGATGACAAAGTAAAGCAAGCCCAAAGTAGTGAGCGATTGGAAGTACGCCATGACCAATCCCAACGTGAGGCCGCAGTAGAATAGATTGGCAATAGCTATGACCCGCAAATAGAGCGGCCACCGTAGGGGCTTCAGAAAATGGCAACTCAAAGAATAAATTGAAAACACCAACGGGAGCAAACACAAAGCCAAAAGTGCTTGTCGGGGAACGCCAAAAAAACCTTCAATGGTCAGCGTAAGCGCCAACAACAGCGACAATGACAGCAACGCGCCCAAGCCGTCTATGAGAAAAATATGCTTTTTGAGGTGCATTCTTAAGAATAGGAAACTGGTGGCACGACTTTGAGTCGCGCCACCAATATTTTAGATAAATCACTTCTAAGTAATTTGCAACCAATGTTTTACACAGAATACCTCAGCCCTACTTCTGCCCGCGCGGAATCAAGAAGGTGAATGAGGTCGAGGCTGTGGTCGAGCGACCAAAGGGTACTTTCGGTTTGGTGCGTTTTGAGGCAGGTATTGACGGCTTCGATTTCGTACTGATAGCCCCACGTAGGCCGCTCAAAAGTGTGCGTTTCGGTGCGGCCATCTTCGTATTCTACCGTAAGACCTTGGCTTTCGTGCCAGCGTGAGTGAATACCAATCGTCCCTTTTTCGCCATAGACAAAAGCTTCGCAGCGGGTTTTGGCCAAGAACGTACAATCCAAAAACGCAAAACTGCCATCGGCGTAAGTGAGGGTCATGCCCGTGGCTTCATCCACGCCCGTGGGGCCATAAACCGCTTGGGCGGCAATTTGGGTAGGTTTGCCGAGGAGCAGATACGACCAAAACAACGGATAAATGCCAATGTCGAGCAGTGCGCCACCGCCGAGGTCTTTGTTGAACGTCCGCCTTTCGGGGTCGTAAGGGGCTTTGAAACCAAAATCGGCCTTGACACCCAGCACTTTTCCTATCGCGCCCGATTGAACGAGGTCGAGGGTTTTGAGGGTAGTAGGCATGAAGCGCGTCCAAAGAGCTTCCATCAAAAATACCTGCTTGGCGCGGGCGGTCTGCACCATTTCTGTCACTTGGGCGGTGTCCATCGCAAAAGGCTTCTCACACAGAACCGGAATACCCGCCTGTAAGCACAGCATCGTGTGGGCGTGATGACCTACGTGCGGAGAGGCGATATATACCACGTCCAACGCTGGACAAGTGACAATCTCTTCGTAACTCCCGTAGGCGTAGGGCGCACCGTACTCTTGGGCAAACGCCCGCGCCCGTGCGAGGTCACGCGAGGCTACCGCGACGAGTTGGCTATCAGCCACTTGCAGCAAATCTTGGGCGAATTTGTGGGCAATACGCCCCGGAGCGATGATGCCCCAACGAATGGGTTTGGTGATCATTGTGAGTTGCTATTGACGGTAAATGGCTTACTCAATACTTTTTGGTGGTATCAGCGGGGCTATCGGCGGGGCCTTTGTCTTTGCGCCCAAATACCGACACATTGACGTAGCGTTTGGGGTGTTCGCGGAAGTTGGTCATCAGTTTATTGACACTTACCAAAGTACGGTTGAGGTTGTCGTACATCGCTTGGTCTTTGAGGAGTTTGCCCGCCGTTCCTTCGCCTTTTTCGAGGGCAGTGAGGGTTTTTTGAAGCGAGGCCACGGCGGCGTTGGCTTCGGCGAGGGTTTTGCCGAGTTGGAGGGCTTTGAGCGAATCGGTGGTGGTTTGGAGATTGGCCATGATAGGCTTGAAACTCTTCTCGGTCTCTATCAACGACGCCGACAATGTCTTGACATTGTCCAACGTAGCCGCAATAGAGGCTTTATTTTGGGCAATAGTGGCATTGATGCCAAGGGCGGTTTGGTCGGTTGTGGCGAGGAGTTTGTTGATGGCATAGCCCGTTTTGTCAAACTGCTTGATGATTTTGTTGAGATTCAAAATCAACGAATCGGCATCTCTTACCACGGGCAGGGCTTTTTCTTGGAGCAAAGCTTGGATGCCTTTCTCGGTCTCGGCCACGAGCGTATCGCCCTCGGCGAGTTGCTTGTTGCCTGTTCCTATTTGGAGAGAAATGGCGTTGCCTCCGAGGAGTTCGGAAGTAAGCATGGCGCGTGTCCCCTCGGACAATAGGATGTTTTTGTTGATGTCGAGTGTGACGAGTACTTTATTGCCACGGCTTTGAAGCAGTTCGGTTTTTTTGACTTGCCCTACTTGCACCCCGTTGAGTTTGATGGCGTTGGAAGATTGGAGGCTTCCCACGTTGTCAAACACGGCGTAGTACTGGTAGTTGCTGGAAAATACATCAGCACCTTTCAAGAAATTGAACCCAAAATATAAAATGGCAATCGTTGCCACGGCCAAGATGCCTACTTTTGTTTCTTTGGAGATTTTCATAAAAAACGGATAGACGGAACAGGGGAAAAACGGAACAACGGAACAAGAAACAACGGAAAACGGAACAAGGAGAACGGAACAAATCCTCTACGGCGGTTTTGTACTGTTTGAAGGCTCGGAAAATAGACTCGGCTATTTCGTCTTGTCCTTCGTCGGAGGCCAAATATTTTTCTTCTTCGGCGTGGCTCAGAAAACCTGCCTCGACCAGTACCGCTGGCATGGCCGTTTGCCAAAGTACCATAAAACCTGCCTGTTTTACGCCACGGCTGGTGCGGTCGGCGTGGTTTTTGAATTGACGCTCTATTTTGCCCGCAAAATCCAAACTACTGGCCATGTAGGCATTTTGACGGTTGGCAAGCATGATGTACGCAAGCGGTGAGTTGGGATTGAATCCTTTGTATTTTTCTTCGTAGTTTTTTTCTTGCAAAATGACCGAGTTTTCGCGTTTAGCTACGTCCAAGTTTTCGTCTGATTTGTGCAAACCCATCACAAAAGTTTCTGTACCCGAAGGACTCTTCTTGCCTTTTGGGATAGAATTGCAGTGGATAGAAATAAACAAATCGGCTTTGCGGCGGTTGGCGATGTTGGAACGCTCGTGCAGCTCGACGAATTTATCACTGGCCCGGGTAAGTACCACTTTGATTTCGGGCATATCGGTTTTGATTTTACGGGCAAGTTCCAGTGCAATATTCAGTACGATGTCTTTTTCGCGGGCTATTTTGCCCCGCGCGCCGGGGTCTTTGCCGCCGTGTCCGGCATCAATGACTATCACGTTGATGCTCCCATCGGCGTCTGATTTGAGCGTGAAATTACACAGTAGCAACCAAGCAAATAACAGGAATAGGTTGGTTATTTTTGACATATTGTGAGGATGATTAGTCCTAAAAAGTTTTACAAAGAAACTAATTTTTTGGTGAAAATATTGCATCATTCCCCGCCGAAACCCCGTCAAAACGTAAAAATAACGGCATTGAAAAAAAAATTAGAAAAAATGAAACGTTTTTTTGAGTATTAACGTATATCTTTGTAACAAGCTTTAAGTAGATAGATAGAGTATAAGTCAGGCGGTGGGCATTGCCCTCCGCTTGCTTTTTTTTGTAACTTTCTCAAATCTTTTTGTGTTAGCCTTTTATAGATACGCCTCTCGCTAACATGAACGAAGAACAGAAAAGCGGTAAAATATTCGATTTGCCCACCTTACGACGGCTTTACGCCTTTGTTTCTCCCTACCAAAAACAGTTTTACGGATTGATTGTACTCATTTTGTTGAGCGCAGCACTCTCGCCATTAAGCCCACTGCTGTTTCGCTACACCATAGACAATCAAATCGCCGCAGGTGACTACAACGGCCTCACTGTCATGTTGTTGCTGATGATAGGGGTGCTGATGGTACAAGCTCTCGTGCAGTTTGCCAGCACGTATTTGGCGGGGTGGTTGGGTCAAAACGTGATTCGTGATATCCGTACTCAGCTATACGACAAAATCCTCAGCCTCCGCTTGAAGTTTTTTGACAATACGCCCATCGGGCGACTGGTGACCCGTACCATTTCTGACATCGAAACCCTCTCCGACGTGTTTAGCGACGGAATGGCCGCCGTCGCTGGCGACATTTTGCAGTTGGTTCTTATCATCGCCGTGATGTTTTATACCGATTGGCGGCTGTCGCTCATTAGCCTTTCGATGGTACCGTTTATGCTTATTAGTACCTATATCTTCAAGGAGAAAATCAAGGATTCATTCAACGAAGTGCGTACCGCCGTGGCCAATCTCAACACGTTTGTGCAAGAACATATCACGGGCATGAACATCGTGCAGATTTTTAGTGCTGAGAAAATCGAAAGTCAAAAATTTCAGAAAATCAACGCTGTTCACCGCGACGCTCACATCAAATCTATCTGGTACTATTCGGTCTATTTTCCCGTGGCCGATGTTATCTCAGCCGCAGGAACGGGCTTGGTAGTATGGTATGGGGCCAAAGAAATCCTCCATCAAGACGTGACTTTTGGCACAGTGACGGCCTTCATTATGTTTATCAAC
>JALOLW010000530.1 GCA_025455795.1 Spirosomataceae bacterium | reverse complement strand
AGGAGAACGGAACAAGTAAAAAAGGAGAACGGAACAAGTAAAAAAGGAGAACGGAACAAGTAAAAAAGGAGAACGGAACAAGTAAAAAAGGAGAACGGATGGGTTTTGTTCGACAACTACGATGCCTGCGCGAAACGGAAAAACGGGACTAAGCCCCTTCTGGGGGATTGTGGGCGAATTCTTTTATTTCTACCAAGTACGCTTTGATTTCTAATAAACGCTCGCGGGCTTGATTAATTTTACGGCGGTTGCTTCGACCCGTGGCCATGATTTGACGAGCGGCGTCGAGTTTATGTTTTTTCTTTTCTACCAAATACACGATTTCATCCAGCACTTCGAGGTCGTTTTGGCTGTAAAATCGCTCTCCGCCTCGTTTTTGGGGTTTGAGCATCGGAAAAACCGTTTCCCAGTAGCGCAACTTCGACAACTCAAAACCGTATCGCTCACCTACCTCAGCAATGGTGTAAAATCGCTTTTGTATTTCTTTGTGCATGAATTTTTGTGTTGTTTACTGTACGATTATCTTCAATACTTGTTGTTGGCGTTTGTCCGAAAGCCTCAAAAAATAAGTGCCGCTTTTGAGTTGTTGGGGCAGCGCGAGTTCGAGTTGGTTTTGACTGCCGATTTGAACAGCCTGCTCGAAGACGCTACGCCCTGCGGCATCAATGAATTGGATATTCGATTCATTGTCAAATATTTTCGTGCCAAGCGATACTTTGAGCGTTGTGCCTATTCCTGCGGGATTGGGAGAGGCGTAGGCTTCTACGTCGCGCTGCCAAGAGGCGATGGCCGTGACAGGGTAGTCGCGGCGAGCTACTTCTACGGCTCGTTCAAAGGTCGGAATGCCATACCCAAACTGCACGGTAGGATTGGCGTAGCGGTCGCCTGCTTTGCGAATACAGTCTATCACTTGCATGGCCGTAAGGTAAGGATGCGCCTGCCAAAACGCCGCCACTAATCCTGCGATGAGCGGAGCAGCATAAGAAGTGCCATTTCCTGTGGTGACAGTCCCTGATGAGTTGGCCAACACCGTAGCCACCCCTTGCGCTGACACGTCGGGTTTTACGCGTCCGTCGGCACTGGGGCCGATAGAGCTAAACGTGGCGATGCCGCGCGTACTATTGACCGCCGCCACGGCCAACACCGAATCAGCGTCGGCGGGGGCAGCGATGTACCGCCACGAACTTGCGCCGTCGTTGCCTGCCGATACCACCACGACGATACCAACTGCCGCCGCCCAATCTGCCGCGCGGGTGATGAGCGCAGTGCGCCCGTTCATGTTGGCGTAGGTGTAGTTGTCGGCGGGGGTGTCAAAAGTGGTGTAGCCCAACGATGACTGGATAATGTCCACGCCCGAACTATCGGCAAACTCCGCCGCAACGAGCCAATTGGCTTCTTCGAGGCGGGTTTCGGTGGCGGCGTCTTCGGTCCGAAGCAGCATGTAAGATGCCCCGTAAGCAGGGCCGATGATGCCTCCCTCTTGGAAGGAAGCCATGATGCTAAACACGTTGTTGCCGTGGGTGTCGTCTTCAAAGACATCCGTATTTTTTTGGACAAAATCGTAGGTTGTGAGCAAGCGATTGTCGGAGAAAAGACTGGTTAAAGCCCTGTTGGTGTTGGAGTTGCGAAACCCCGCGTCTAAAATCGCTATTGATAGACCACGACCATTGTAGCCCGCGTCGTGCATTTTATCCACGCCGAGCATCTGGTTTTGATTCAAAGAAGTGCCATAGTTGAACGCCTCCGTTCCTTCTGTTCCCAACTTTTGTTGGGTGCTTTGGTCGGCATTTTCGGCAGAAACCCGAAAATTGGACAAAGGGCGGTTGAACTCCAAACCCGCCACAAAACTCAACGCCCGAATCGCCGTGAGTTGGGTGGCATTGGCCTGTACCAACACCGCATTGAGCCAACGTGACGTGTACCAGACCGTCGCGCCCGTTTGGCGAATTTGGTTGACGTAAGTCGGATTGACGGGCAAATCGCGCGTGGTGATTTTGATGTTTTGGCGTTGGCGACGCTCAATCGCCTTTTTGCTCAAAAATGCTTCGGGCTTGTCTATCGAAAAAGGTGTCCCTGTTTTGTCTTTCAATAGCACCAAATAGCGCGGCACTCGTTGGGCGTGAGCGGTAGAGACGAGAAGGGTGAGCAGGATGAGAAGCGACAAGCGACAAACAGCAAACGGCAAACGGTTGAATGCCAACTGCCAACTGTAAACTGTTAACTGTAAACTGTGCATTATTTTCATTCTTTTCCAGTGTTTTTGAAACGGATGTATTGCCTTGAACCAAAATCAATCTGTGCTTTGCCCACGCAAGCCGGTGTAGAGGAGCAGAACTGAACATTGACGCGCTCGCGGTAAATCATGCCTACACCCGCTGCATATACTTCGAGGCGTTTGTCTTGTCCTACGAGCGTAGAGTCGCTTTGCTGAACCACGGTGGCGGTGCGTTCAAACGCCCGTCCAGTTACCGAAAAAGATTTATTGACGTTCCGAAACTCGTATTTGTCTTCGCCCAAGTTGTTGTACAGGTTGCCATTCCAAGCACTGCGCTCGGCGGGTGGGAATACCATTTTTACGTAATCCTTGCCGTTTTCGTTGCGTACTGCTTGGTCAATTCCGACGCGGAGCGTGAAAGTAGAGTCAGGATTCCAACGCTGTCCATCGGCGAGGCGGCGAAAACGCACAATACGATA
>JALOLW010000103.1 GCA_025455795.1 Spirosomataceae bacterium | reverse complement strand
AACCCTTGTGGGGCTGAATGCGACGAATCAAGCACCCGAAAACTTTTGCTTTAGTACTTAACAATTAGTTGCCGTAGCCAGGATTCTGCTTCAAATTGGTGTTTGAAGCGATCGCCACCGCTGGGATTGGAAACAATACTGTGTGAGGCTCAACATTGACGACATCTTGGTATTTGCGATTGAATTTACCAAAACGCACTTCATCGGTACGGGCAATGCCCTCCCAGTAGAGTTCGAGTCCACGCTCGCGGAGCATCACGTCGTCGTTGATACTGCTCACAGTAGTAGCTTTACGCAGTGTACGCAAGGCATTGAGCTGGGCCAAAGCTGCCGCAGTATTGCCACCACGATAGAGGGCTTCTACTTTCATCAAATACACATCAGCAAAGCGGAAAATCAAGTATTTGCCAAAATCAGAAGGGTGATACTTGATGGCGCGGATGCCCTTGTCGGTAGCCGCACCTGCGAGTGGCACATCACGCGTAAACGCAAGTGGCTTTTTGGAGCGAGAGTCAACGATAGGCGTTTTGTCTTCGCGGTACTGCTGTCCAATCAAGAAACCTTTGTGCAGACCACCAAAGCCTTTTTGGAAGCCTACTTCGCGGAAACGGCGTGAATCGCCTGCTTCAAACTTATCATAAAATTCTGCCAAAGTAGCAAAACCATTCCAAGGACCCGACTGCTCGGCGGGGAATCCACCTTGGTCGTAGTGCATGGTCATCATCCAGCGGTTGCGGGGTGAGCCTTGCAAATCGGTCATGATTTTGTCAGTTGAGGTGTTGGCCGTGAATGGATTGAAGAAATCTGGGTCGAGGGCGTAGCCATCAGCAGCCACGGCGTCGCAGTAAGCTACCACTTTGTCCATATCGGCTTTGTCGAAAGTGTAAGGGCCTTCGGGCTTGGCTGATTTATAGACAGCTTTGTTAAGGTGCAAACGTGCCAAAAGCGCGTTGGCCATTGCCTTTGAAGCACGGGCATTGATGGCCGCAGGACCTACTTTGGGCAAGTTGGGGAGGGCTTCGGTCAAATCTTTAACGATAAAATCAAAAGCCTCAGAGCGGCTCAGTACGCTTGGCAGGTCATTGACACCTTGCTCCACGGTACGACGAGGCACTTGGCCCCACAAATCCATTACTTGCGACATGTACAAGGCGCGGAGAGCTTTGGTTTCTGCCGCTTGCACAGGAGTAGGACTCGAAGCTAAGATTTGCTCACATCTAAACGCACGACTGTTGAGGGCGTTCCAAGTGTTACGTACCTGCTCGTGGGTCGCATCCCAAGTGTGCGAGTGAAGCGTCCGCCATACGCCATTGTCGCCCCAGTCCACACCCCGCGTGGGCGGAATCATTTCGGCAGTGGTGTGTTGATTAAGCGAATAAATATTGCCTTGGTCATTGTAGAGACCGTGGTCGTTGTAAAGTGAGTTGAGCAATTCGGCAGGGTTGCCTGCTGTGAAGCCGCCGCCCGTATTGGCTACAGGCACCGAATCTTTCTCTTTGACGACGAGGTCGGTACAAGAGACGAGCAAGAAACCTCCTGCTATACCTAAATAGGCGAGATTCAAAAGGGTGTTCTTTTTCATTTGGATTTAAAATTTTTGAAAGTCAGTTTTTTGAAATTTATTAAATATACGGATTTCTAACACAGTTAGTTTCGTGTATTTGCACAACGGATTGTTAGAAAGAAATGTTTGCACCAAACGTCCAAGTGCGCGCTCTTGGGTAAGCGGTATAGTCAATACCCAAAGAAGGTACGCCGTTGAGGGCTTTGTTGGTGTTTACTTCGGGGTCTTGACCTGAGTATTTTGTGAACAGCAACAGGTTTTGACCCGTCACAAACAGGCGCAAGTTACTGATAGCACTCTTGCCCGTAGGTACACGATAGCTCAAATTAAGGTTTTGGAAACGAACAAAATCACCTTTCTCCAAGAAGCGCGTCGAAACGTCAGGCGCGTTGAGAGGGCCTTCTTTGCTGGAAGGTACGTCGCGGGTTACGTTACGACCGTTGGCAAACGAGCCTTTGGTGAAGAAAGCGTTGGCGTTGTTGGAGTAAATATAGTTGCCAAACACGCCGTTGAAAAACGTACTCAAATCAAAACGCTTGTAGCGGAAGTTGAGCGTCAAACCACCCGTAACGGTAGGAAGTGGGCTTTTGCCGTCCAAAAACGTCTGGAAGTCACCATTGGGATAAACAGAGTTGCCTGCTTCATCATACCCACCAAACTCGCGCAAGAAGAAGGCGTACAAAGGCTGACCACTGGCAATACGCTGGGCAAATGCCCCCGTCAAACCTTGACCATTGATACCGCCTGTGTCATAAACACCGAGGAGGTTTTCGACGCGGTTGCGGTTGAAGGCCACGTTGGTATTGACCTCAAATCCAAAATCGGTCTTGTCCACCACGATACCGTTCAAAGAGAGCTCTACGCCACGGTTGATGATGTCGGCGTCTAAGTTGGTCCAGACAAACGGCGAGATGGCTGGCTGGGCCGAGAAAATCTGAATCAAGAGGTCGTTGGTGTTCTTGTAGTAGTATTCCAACGAACCCGACACGCGGTTGTTGAGGAATGCGTAGTCAAGTCCTACGTTCAATTGGGCGGTAGATTCCCACTTCAAATCTGGGTTGGGGAATGCCACAGTACCCAAACCACCGTTGTTGAGCTGTGTGCCGTTGTTGCCGATGCTGGCACCGCCGTAGCGGGTTCTTTGGGTGTAAAGGTTGTGAGGAAGTTCTTGGTTACCTGTCACACCATAACCTACGCGAAGGCCCAAATCAGAGAATACATTTTTGGGAATAAATTTCTCTTCAATCAAACGCCACTTGGCCGCAAACGACGGGAAGATACCGTACTTGTTGCCCGAACCGAAGCGCGTCGAACCGTCGGCGCGGAGCGTACCAGTCACCAAAAACTTATCTCCAATGCCCAAGTTGATACGACCAAAGTACGACTGTAATTCGTTGAAGTTGGAGTTTGAACCTTGGATGATACTACCAAAACCGCGTGAGTTGTCGGCAGCGGTGACGTTGTTGATCATCTGGTCAAGGTCACGGGTGCGGAAGTTGGTGGCTTGAGAACGCTTCGAGAAGAAATCAAAACTTTGGTATGAATAGCCCAACAAACCATTGAGGGTCACTTTCCCAAATTTCTTATCGTAAGTGAAGTAATTTTCCATCAAACGGTTTTCGGTTTCGATGTCAGTAAAATAGACCTGACCGTTTTTCTCAATATCGGCAGCCACCAAGTCACCAGAGAAAGCGGCTTTACGTGATGAGATAGATTGATCAATACCAAGTACAGTCTTGAACTTCAAGCCTTCGATGATTTCATATTCGAGGTTGATGTTGCCCAAAGCGCGGAGCGTGTTGGTGTTGTCGCGGGTGTACTCAATGATAGCCACGGGGTTAGGTTCTACCGAAGTCGTTTGGAAAGGAGTTCCATCAGGATTACGTACTTTGTTAGTAGGATTTGATTTGAGAATCGCTGCCAACAAGTCACCAGAGAAGCCCGCGTTGTCGGTAACAGGTACAGACTGGTCGGTGGTTTGGGCGAAGTTCAAATTTGCGCCCACGGTCAGTTTGTTGTTGATAAATTTCTTAGAACCCGTGAAAGCACCCGACAAACGCTTGATGCCCGAGTTTTTGATGATACCTTCTTGGTTCAAGTAGCCTACCGAGAAGCGATAGTTGCTGCTTTGGTCACCACCCCCAAACGACAAATTGTGCTGGTTGGTCATGGCGGTGCGGAAGGTTTCTTTTTGCCAGTCGGTTTGTGCGCCGTTGTTGGCCCCACCCGCTGCTACGTATTCAGAGGCACTGAGCAAGTCAAACTTCTTGGTAATCGTGCTGCTGCCCAATGAGTAGCCATAATCAATAGAACCTTTGCCTTTGCCTTTTTTGGTGGTAATCAATACCACCCCATTGGCACCACGCGCCCCGTAAATGGCGGTAGCTGAGGCATCTTTCAAAATGTCCATACTGGCGATATCGTCAGGGTTGAGGAAGTTGAGAGGGTCACGGGCAGAAGAACTACCCAAACCACCCGCAGGACCATCGGAGGTGACGTTGTTGCCCGCCAAAGGCACCCCGTCCACCACGAAGAGAGGACCATTCCCACCACGTACCGACGACGTACCACGGATACGGACGTTGATACCACCGCCTGGCTCGCCGTTGTTTTGGGTGATAGCCACCCCTGCCACGCGGCCTTGCAAAAGCTGCTGCGTAGAAGTAATGACTCCTTTGTTAAAATCTTTAGTACCAATGGCGTTGACCGCGCCCGTTGCGTCCTTTTTCTTCACCGTACCATAACCGATAACGACGACTTCTTCCAGAGCTGCCTCATCTTCTTGCATGGATACATTGATAGAAGAGCGACCGTTGACGGCTACCTCTTGGGCTTTCAAGCCCACAAAACTAAACACCAACGTTGCATTGGAGGGAACGCCAGCAACTCGGTAGTTGCCGTTTCCGTCGGAATTTGTGCCGTTTGTAGTCCCTTTCACTTGCACAGTCACACCTGGCAACGCCCCCCCGTTGGCGTCAGAAACCTTACCAGAAACGGTGATTTCTTGCGCCCAAACTGACACCGATAAAAAAACACTAAGCATCAACAACGACGCTTCTCTAAGGTACGTACGGAAGCCCATACCCCTCTCTCGACAAACTAATTGGGAGATTTTGTTCATTTGGTTGTAATTGATTTGTGGTTAAGTATTAAAAATAAGTCATTACGATAGCTTTATACCTCGCAAAAATAATACAAAAAAGTGCAAATTATTCTAATCATAATACTTTTTCAAAGTTATTTCAGTTCATTTTAAGCTGTTTTACACCAAAAACACGCAGTTCACGCACACAAATGCGCTTATCGTTCAGCAAATGTGGTTTTTGTCAAAGCGTACGAACCACTTTGTCTGATTGATAAAATCAATTATGATTTCGACAAATGAATTTCGGAGGTTGAAGGAATGAGGGTCACGTTGGATTGTTGGGCTGCCTGGATAAACTTAAAATTTATCTCCTCTCGTACTTGCATAAATTCTTTCCAAGAAGCGGTTTTGACGTGGTAAATGACCAAAACTTCCAGACCACTCTCGCCAAAATTATCCAATCGGACGGTCGTCTCTTTGTCGGGCGATACGGGCGACTGTGACAGCGTAGTTTTTAGATTGAGCAGCAAAGATTCCAGATTGGTTGTAGAGGTGTTGTATGGTAAACGTAGATAAAACTTCGCGCGTCGGTGCGTGCGTTGAGTCGTGTTTTCGAGGGTCTGCGACGTAAGAAGGCGATTGGGTATGCTGACCAAGCTGCCGTCGTCGGCGCGGAGGCGTGTACTACGAAAGCCTACTTGCTCTACATCGCCAGAGACCGTTCCGAGGGTGATGGCATCGCCCACCGAAAAGGGTCGTTCTACCATAATAGCTACCGATGCGATGAGGTTTTCGATGGTTTCGCGGGCGGCCAAAGCCACCACCAAGCCGCCAATCCCCAAACTCGTAATCAACGCCCACACATTGACCTCAAAGACTTTGTTGAGCATCAAAAAAAAGCAAGTCAGCACCCAAAAAAGAATGGCCGTATCTTTCAAAAACGGAACAAGTTGGTCGTCTATGGGGGAGTGAGTCTCAAGGGCTTGCTGCTTGGCGACCAGTGCCACAAACTTAATCACACGAATACCCAACCACCCCATCGCACCCGCCATGAGTGTCAGAAACACGCGCTCGATGGTTCGCAATAAACCTGGCTCGGTGGCGGGGTGCAAATCCCATTCTACGGGGACAGTGAGTCTATCAAAAGCACTATAAATAGCCAAAAGGATAATCAACAGTTCAAAAGGACGACGGGTAAGCCGTACAAACTCAGCCAGCGGAATATTCCCCGCCTCACTCTTGATGACACGATACACCGTGCGACTGACCGTAAGCGACAAGCCTTTTTTGAGTAAAACCCCCGACAAAAGAATCCCTATAAACCAGAGCCAATGCGCGACCGAATTGTCTAAGAGGGTGTAGTTCAGCCACTCTGAAAAGCGATTGTCCATATTTTGTTCAATATTTTTTTGGGTACAAAACAACAAGACTTTTGCACAATCCACAATCTTTTCTGTAAATTGGCAGCCTCGGCTACCTACTATCCGAGTTGCAATGCCAACTTGGCAACCAACGTGGACATTTAAGTTTTCTCGGCTATGAACCGTCGCTTATTTCTTCAAAACATTGGCCTCACTACCAGCGTGTTGTTGGCCGACCGATTTGCGTTTGCTTCCGATGAAACCACTGACGTCATTGTGGTCGGGGCGGGGATGTCGGGAATGTACGCCGCATACCAGTTGGAGCAGCAGGGGCTTTCGGTGCGCGTGTTGGAGGCTTCTAAGCGCGTGGGCGGACGCATGTACACCCTCGACGAACTCCCTTGGAAACCCAATACTGGCGGTACGGAAGTAGGCGACGGTTATGGCCGTTTGATAGATATTGCCCAAAAAGTCGGGGTGAAGATGGTCGAACCCGCGGGCGAAGGACGCGGCGCGGCTACCGTCTATGTAGTAGGTGGTGAGAAAGTATTGGACAAAGATTGGCCGACTTCACCTTTCAATAAACTGACGGATAGCGAAAAGAAATATGCACCTGCGTTGTTGGAAACAATGCTTTTGAATGGCAAAAATCCGCTCCAAACGCTGGAGGATTGGTACAACCCAAAGTTTGCGCAGTACGATATTCCTTTGGCCGAATTTCTTAAAAAAAACGGGGCTTCCGACGAGGCTATCCGTCTCATCAATGCCAACGCCAATACCAACGACATTGCCACTACTTCAACGCTTAACGTACTGAAATCCATGACGTTTCGAGCCAAAGGCGGCAGTAAAAAGACGCTTCGCATCGAAGGGGGCAGTCAGCGATTGCCCGAAACCATCGCGTCACAGCTTCGGCGTCCTGTCGAACTTGGTAAAAAAGTAACCGAAATCAACGACCGTGGCGGGCGCGTTACAGTCACGTGCGCGGGAGGCAGTAGCTACACGGCAGGACGAGTAATAGTGACCGTGCCGATGGCCGTGATGAAAACCGTTAAGTTTACCAAAGGGCTAACCCCACTACACTTGGAAGCCGCGCGTAACTTGCCTTACACCCAAATCACCCAACTGCACGTGGCGGCCAAAACAGCCTTTTGGGAGTCAGACGGCCTGCCGATGAATATGTGGACGGATGGGCCTTTTGGACGAATTTTTCTCAACAAAGGCGACAACGGACAAGTTGGCCTGCTGAGTTGGGTCAATGGTTTGGAGGCAATGGCTTTGGATAAAATCTCCGAAAAAGAGATAAAAAATGGCTTTTTGAAAGAAATGAAAGCCCTGCGCCCTGCTTCCGAAGGGCAACTGGAAGTGCTTAAAATCAACTCTTGGGGCAACAACCCGCTTGCTCGGGGTGCGTACTATCACTTGGCTCCTCAACAGGCGGCAAAGTTTTTTCCTGCACTCCTCGAACCCGTAGGGCGAGTGTATTTTGCGGGAGAACATTTGGGGTTGCAGAACAATGGCATGGAAGCCGCGTGTGAGAGTGCGGCGTATGTCGTGAGAAGAATAACCACCCCCTGAACATCTTGTATTTTTCGTAAATCTATATGTTGAACCTCGAATCTGCATAAAATCTAATCTATGAACAAACCTTTTTACGGCTGGTGGGTCTTGCTGGGCCTCTGCATGATGTATTTTGCCTCCAATGGGATTGGACTAAACACCCTTCCGTTGTTTTTTCCCGAAATGGCCAAAGAGTTTGGGTGGGACCCTGCCAAAGCTACGTTACCTTCGTCGCTGTTGTACCTCACGATTGCGATTATGTCGCCGTTTATTGGTCAACTATTGGACCGATTTGACGCCCGCAAAGTCATTATTTTGGGGACAATAGGCGTAGTAGCTGCCCTGTTGATGTTTGCCAAAATCACCGATTTCAATCAACTATTGCTGTTTTACGTGGCATTTCCGTTGATGCTCTCAATGATGGGCATCATCACGAGTATGTACGTGATTAGGCAGTGGTTCGACAAAAAACTGGGGCTGGCCATTGGCCTTTTTCTCAATTCTTCGAGCCTCGGTGGGGCGGTGTTTGCTCCGTGGGCGGGGAGTATCGTCAAAGCGCAAGGCTGGCAGACTGCCGCGCTGTACATCAGTATCGTAGGGGCGGTGTGTATGCTCCTGCCGCTGCTGTGGATTAAGATTCGGCCTTCGGATGTAGGACAACTGCCTGATGGTGAGGCGGCTGTAAAAGCGGTTGAACGGCACACCGTTACAAACCTCGAAGAGCCACGGGGCGTTACGTTCAAACAAGCCATGCGTTTTCCAGGGTTTTGGTTGCTTACCGTCGTTACGGGCGTGTTGTGGTTTTGTATCACGGGCTTTTTGTCGAGTCAAGGGTTCTACTACAAAGACCTAAAACTCGACCCCGCCCAAGCAGGTCAAATCAGCGGTGTTTATTTTGGGTTTGCGGTCGTGGGCAAAATTGTCTTTGGCTACCTAAGCGACCGCCTCGACAAGAAAAAAGTGATGCTTTTTGCAGTCGTAACGCTACTTTTGGGGGTATTGGCCATGAAAATGAGCCTCAGCAACGTTTCTTGGATGTATGGCTTTGCGGTTTTGTACGGTATCGGTTACAGTGCCGCTTTTACAATGATTCAGATTTTGGTGGCCGAATACTACCGAGGTCGTGCCTACGGCAGTATTTTGGGCGTCGTGAGCATGATTGATACGTTGGCGGGGTTTGCGGGAGTTATTGTACTGGGGACGCTCCGCAAAAACAACGGGGATTTTCATACGGCGTTCAACATGATGATGCTGTTGTGTGCCGCCGCCGCCGTGGCTACGTTTTTTGTTAAAAAACCTACATCAACATAAAACGATAGAGTTATGAACCAGCAAATAGAGAAAATACACGCCTACATTGATGCCTACAACAACTTCGACGTGGTAAAAATGTGTCAAGATTTGGCAGAATCTGTCGTTTTTAGAAACATAGCCAACGATGACGTTAATCTTGAGCTTGATGGTATAGAGGCATTTAAGGCGCAAGCCCAGCAAGCACTTTCCTTTTTTAGTGAACGCCGTCAAACGGTCACAAAAATGATTGAGCGCGAAAACCAAGTGGAAGTTTTGATAGATTATCGGGCTGTGTTGGCGATAGATCTACCGAATGGACTCAAAAAAAGCGATACGCTCTCACTGGCTGGCAGGTCTATTTTTACTTTTGCCAACGGTAAAATCATTCAAATTGAGGACATTAGTTGAACCAAAATTGACACAAACATGAACCCTAAACCACGCATTTTCTCATTCATTCATTCGGGCATTCACTCATTCATTCATTTACTCATTCTCTCATTGACCTTCGCCTGTATCTCCCCTAAAGCCCAAAAAATGAGCGACTTAGATTTGTATCTCAGCTACCTCACTGGTGATTTTGACAACATCGCCCAAGTCGAAACCCAGCGCAAAGTTGGCAAGCAAACTCACCCTTACGCCAAGCACGTAACGCGCGTCATCACGCAGCGTGTGAGTGGTATTCCTGCCGATTTCAAGGGCGTATTTGTGTTGGAAGAAAGCTATTATAAGTACCCCAACCAAGATACCATTGTCAAGCCATACATTTTTAAGTTTGAGGTAAACGCTCAGCGGCAAATCGTACTGCACTCGATGGCGATACCTGAACGCATTGACAAAAAAACGTTTCGCAACGACAACGCGACTTGGCGATTGGCGTTTGCCGAATTGAAAGAATCGCCTTCGTTCAAACCTGCCGCTTATACCAAAACCGAACGCGGGTTTTATATCAAAGCCCCCAACGACCTACCAGGTGGCGTAAAGTTTACATTGGAAGAAACCATCGGCAATGGCTTTTTGGAAGTAATGGAATTGGCCGAAAAAGACGGTAAACGCCTCACGCCTTACGATACGCCCCTGCAATACGTGCGGATGAAATGATTTTTTAACTCCACAAGGGTTCAAAAACCCTTGTGGAGTTTTATTTCAGCCACGCCTTGATTTTTTCTGCATCAAAAGGGCTGCTTGATGCTAAAAATTTCCCCTCGGCATCCAGCAAAACCAACAGCGGTCGTTTGGCCGAAAATACCCCCGAAACAATCTGCTCGATGTCATAGTCAGCGTACAAGTGGTTGGTTTTGGGGGCATTAGGCCAGTGTTTTTGGAGTACTTCTTTCCAGCTATCGAAG
>JALOLW010000102.1 GCA_025455795.1 Spirosomataceae bacterium | reverse complement strand
TCGGATGGCAGGGTCGGTGGCAAAAGCGGCCAATTTCGCGCCTTTGTCTTGGGTCTTTTCCCAATGAGGCAAGTGGTGTAGCCACACGAAAGTAGCCCCCAAAATAGCCCCAATCATCTGGGCCGAGATATAGGAGAAGAGTTTGCTGTAATCGTCGTTGGCGATGGCCATACCGAGCGTCACGGCAGGGTTGAGGTGCGCATCGGCACTACCAAACGCATTGGACACAAATACGCCCATCGTCACGGCAAACGCCCAACCTGCCGTAATCACAATCCAACCGCTGTTATTGCCTTTGGTTTTTTGAAGGACCACGTTGGCCACTACACCGTTGCCCAGTAAAATCAGTACGAGCGTTCCCATCAGTTCGCCCAAAAAAGGAGAAGGAGTCATAAAAGGTAAGGTTAAAGTTGGTGAATCAAAAAGTCGCTCAATGTTACGCAAAATGTCCAACTACACAAAAGCCACCCTCAAAAAATGAAGGTGGCTTTTGTCAAAAATCGTCTAACAACGATTAACAAATAACCGATAACTAATTTCTAACTACTTGGCTTCTTCGTCGTTGAGGCGCCAGTAGAGTTTGTCTTCCATAAACTCCTCAATTGCTACGCTGGTCGGCTTGGGCTGACGCTCATAAAATTTTGAAATTTCGATTTGCTCACGGTTCTCGAAGATTTCTTCCAAATTATCTACGCCCGAAGCAAATTCGGCCAATTTGTTGTTCAATTCTTCTTTGGTCTTGGTCGCAATCTGACGCGCACGACGCGAAATAAGCGCGACTGACTCGTACAAGTTACCCGTTTTAGCGGCAATCTTGTCGGTGTCGCGGGTGATGATGGATGGACTTGCTGGCATATTATCCTTTAATTAATTGTGAATGACTGAATTGTGAATGAATGTTTTTTTGGTATAAACCTTTTAAGCAGTTTAGGTTTTCGAGTATTTGACTTTGTATAACTCACTGATTATAAGAGAATAACTATTCCTTTGATACTCAATTCTGCCCTGACGAAGAGGGCGTTGAGACTTTGCCTGTGTTGGTCGGGAGGGCTTCTTTGGCCGCTTTTTCTTCGTCTTCCAACTGTGCTAACTCTTTTTGACTACCTTCATAATACTTTTCTGCTTGACGTAAATACTTGCTATTGGGGTATTTGTCTATAAATGAAAGGTAGTATTTCGTGACATCGGTAAAACGTTCTTTCTGCTTGTTTTTAAAACTTAACTTGGCCAAATTGTATTGAGCATCTACCCGTAAATAGGCCAACTCCTCGTTGTATTTTGAGTCGGGAAAGTCTTTTTGATAATTATTGATGGCAAACACTGCCGAACGAAAGTTGGCAATATTGGCTTCACTGGTTTTATAATACAGTTTGGCTTTTTCGTAAGCCTTTTTCTCCAATTTATCGCGCAACTGTAAAATCAAATTCGTTCCTTCTTGCCGAAAAGCACTTTCTGGGTACGTGTTGATAAAGTCTTGCATGGCACTGATAGCCGTCAACGTACTGGTTTGGTCCAAGTTAAAGTTGGGCGAATCTTTGTACAGCGAGTAAGCGTGCATGTACAGGGCTTCTTGGGCGTAGTCGCTTCGCTGAAAAGTCTCGTAGAAGTTTTTAAACAAAAACTGCGCCATGTTGTAATTGCTCTGGTGATAATTACAATAGGCGTTGTAAAACTGCGCCAACTCCGCTTTGAGGGCGTCTTGACCGTTGAGCAAGGGGGTTATTTCTTCAAAAAGTAATCCAGCGCGGTAGTAATCGGCTTTTTTGTAAAACTGTAAGGCAGCCTCATATTTTTGTTCGAGGGTGCCGTTTTTTTGCAGTTTAGCAAATTTACTACACGAACCCAGCACTACGGCAGTCAGTATCAGCAGGATGTATCGAAAAGGAGTATTGAACATAGCGGGCGCAAAAATACGAAAATAGCTTCGTATATCATAACGAAAGCAAGGAAGAAAAAGTATGAAATGCGCTTAGTGACGAATGAGGAGTTTCTTGGTAGCGACTTTTTTGCCTTCCAACAGCAACTGATAGTAATAAACGCCAGTGGGAATCTCGCGGGTGGAAATGCGAAGGTTGCGGTCGTTTTTGTCCAAGTCGTAGTCGGCTACGTTGGCTCCGAGTACATTGTAGAGGGCGATTTTGGCACTGCTTACGTTGCCAGTGATTTGGTAATCTATTTCGGCGTATTCGTTGGCAGGATTGGGATAGGCATTCAACACCCGTACTTTGTCATTACTAAACAATATATCTTCTGCTTTTATAGCTTCCTCAATATTGGGGCGAGCGTCGTTCGCGTTGAATGCTACTGTTTCGGCAGAAGTGCGTGATTTATTAGCAGTTGGAGTAGTGGTAGCTACAGGTTTCAACAATACCGAACGATAGTAGGCATTGATAGCGGCGTTGGGCTTCACGTTGATGCTACGGTCAAGGCTTGATGGTGACTTGAAGGAGGCTACCCCCGCCGTAGGCTTTTTACCGAGGTTCAATCGGCTTCTCGACTTACCATCTGACTGCGCCACGGAGGCCGTCAGCACCGATACGCTGAGAAAAGTGAGGAGAAAATATTTGAGTATAAGTTGTTTCATTGCTGTATGTGGATGTCACGGGAACGCTATTTTTGGATTGTTTTGGCAAAATTATACGCTTTTTTTTCTAATATCAAAAATTATGCCTTAAAATCATCTTAAAATTTATTTTGCGGCAATAATTCAAAAAAGCCGTCGTTTGCGCCTTTCTAACTACATAGACGCGATTTTCACCAAAAACGTTGCTTTTCAATCAGACTTTTTTTGTTTTTGGCTTCTTTTTTGTAGGTATAACTCGCTTCGTTTCTGTTTTGTTTGGAATTGTTGGGGGAGTTTCTGTTGTTTTGACAATCAAGGGCGGTTTGGGTTTAAAATTGGCTTTGTCCAAAATCTGTTGTTGGGTGGGTTTTTCTTTTTCGCGCCAACTGAACCCTTCGAGTTCTTTGTCGGCGGGTTTGATGTCGTGGGGTGGGATAAAACGCCCGTCGGGTTGGCCTACAAACTGTATTTTCTTGACCTGATTTTCTTTGAAATGCAGCGTCATTTTGGCGCATTCAACGCGGTTCATGCCCATTGCCTTTTTGTCTTCGCCCGCCGCAAAATAGACGCTCTCGCCGTTGCCTTCCACAAATACCCGTTCCAAACGGGTGCTGTCGTCGAAGTACGCCGTCACGCGACGCCCTTTGACTTGGTTGAAATTGACGAGCGTATCGCGGGCAATGACAAACGATTTGACGCGCAAAAACATGGTTCGTAGTTTTTGTTTGACCATCAACGCCACGATGGTATCAGCCTCCAACTGGTACTTAGACGACCAAATAATGGGTTTCTTTAAAAACGTAATTGTGGAGTCGGAAGTGTTGTAAATCAGCGAATCACATTTACTTTGAAGGTCTTTTTTATAGACCATTACGTTGCGCGTGGCTATCAATCGGCGGGGTTTGTTTTTGTCGGTTGAGTCTTTATCGTCGCTACGCGACTCCGCAGCGACAGACTGACTACGCAATATGGGTTTCGCTGTCTGGACTTCGTTGGGCTTTGGGCTTGTTTTTTGGGTTTGGAGGGAGTCTTTGAGCGGTTTTATTTTTTGTAAAGTATCCGACAAAGTGAGTGTATCTTTTTGAATTTCAACCGAATAGAGCGTATCGGCGGTCATAAAGAGCGTATCTTTGGAAATCACCGTGCGCGTGAGGGCGTGTCCCCATACCTGCGAGCGACCTGCGAGGCCGTCGTACCGTCCAAAGTCCCCGTTGAGAATCGTGTCGTCGGTTTTAGAAACGAGTTCTACGTTGCCTTTGGCGAAACCCTTTTTAGCAGTATTGTCAAACGTGAGCGAGTCGCCCGTGAGGGTATAATCAGGATTGTCTATGGTGGTGCGGGTACGAAAGACCGACGCTCGCGTGGCCGTGTTGTAAGAGCCATTTTTGGCCACGAGTGTGCCGTCTTCGCTCACGACTTTGGTCAAACTCCTAAAATCAGCGATTTTGGTGAGGGAGTTATAGACGAGGGTATCGGTGGTGAGGGTATATTTCTTATTGACGAGTTTGACATCCCGATAGTAGGTAAAGATTTTGTTGCGGGTGTCATAATAGCCCTGCCGACTCGTGAGGGTGTTTTCTTCGTCCACGGTTTTGCCGCGATTAGGATAGTATGCCACTCCTCCTGCCATGTCGTACTCAATGCGGTTGGAAGTGACAGTGCTTTTGCGGTCTTTGAGCGTAACAGTTTTGCCCATCACTTTGGCCATACGGGTATTGCCGTAATAAAACAGCGTGTCGCCCGTTACACTTACGGTGTCGCCTTGGAGTACGCGCACGTTGCCAAAAGCCTCAATAGCGTTGGAAAAAACGTTATGAATGGCTAAATTGCAGTACATCAACGCGCCTTTGTGCCGAAACACCACGCGCCCTGCCACACGTCGTAGTTCAGCACCGTCGGCGAGTTTGGACACGGTCATGCTGTCGGCACCGAGCAAAAAAACCTTTTCTTCGCTGCTACCCACAAGCGACGGCCCCGAAGTGGGGCGTTGGGCGAAGGTAGGAATAGAAAGCAGGGATAAAATCGAAAAAACAGCGTATTTTGTGATGACATTTTTGAAACCGCAAAGGCACGATGACGCAAGGTTTTTATGGCCGTTACGGTATTTTGACGATTTAAATATAAAAATGAAAGATTTTATGTTCATGCTCACGTATTTTCAAGTCGTTCGCAAAATTAGCTAAAAACGGATGTTAGAAGCATTTTTAAGATATATTAACGAAAAACAACTCTTCGACGGTACGCAAAGGCTGCTGTTGGCCGTGAGTGGCGGTTTGGACTCGGTCGTACTGGTTCGACTTTGTTTTGAGGCCAAACTCCATTTTGACATTGCGCACTGTAACTTCCAACTGCGCGGCGATGAATCTGACCAAGACGCGGTTTTTGTTAGGGCTTTGGCGCAGCAGCATGGCACGGGTTTTTATGAACAACGATTTGATACCAAGGTGTTTGCCCAAACCAATGGCGTTTCTACGCAAATGGCTGCGCGTACTTTGCGCTACGAATGGTTTGAACAAATCCGTACCCAACACGGCTATGATTACCTCCTGACGGCGCACCACCAAGACGATTTGCTCGAAACTATCCTCATCAATCTCACGCGCGGCACGGGTTTGGCGGGCTTGCACGGGATTTTGCCCAAAAATGGTACGACGGTGCGTCCGTTGTTGTTTGCTACCCGCGCTCAAATCCAACAATACGCTTCACAACACGACTTGTCATGGCGCGAAGACAGTTCAAATGCTACCACAGATTACGTCCGCAATCGCCTTCGGCACGAGGTCGTACCTGTTTTGCGCGACATCAACCCGCAAGTGGCGGCAGCAGCAGGTGAATTGGCCGAACGAGTGGCGGCTTCGGAGTATATTTTGCAAGAGGCCAACGCCCAAGTTGCCCAAAAAGTCATTACCCAAACCGATAATTACCTCAAAATCAACTACGAAACACTGACGCAATACGCTTATTCCGTGGAGCGATTGGCGCAGTGGCTCGCGCCTTTGGGTTTTGGATATGCCGACACCAAGCGGATTTGGACGCAGCGCGACGCTGCCGTTGGTAAGCAGTTCTTATCGTCCACGCACCTTCTCGTCAAAGACCGTGGCGCGTGGGTAGTGACGCCGCGTCAGGCGCCCTCGCGCGCGCGCGAAGTGTTGTTTGAAAGCAAAAGCGTTGAGTTAGACGGCCTTCAACTTGATTGGGAACTCGTGAACGAACCTGATTTCAACGCGCCGCCCGATATTGCCTACTTAGATGCCGACACCCTGACGTGGCCGCTGACACTCCGCCCCTGGCGCGAAGGCGACTGGTTTTGTCCACTGGGGATGAAAGGCAAAAAGCAGAAAGTGAGCGACTTTTTGGTCAATATCAAGCACCCGCGCAATCTTAAAGCATCGGTCTATGTGTTGGAAAATCAGGGAGAAATCACTTGGATAGCAGGGTTGAGAATTGATGACCGCTATAAGATTAAAAAAAATACGAAAAATATTTTGAAATTTTTAATCAATTCAAACTCCTGATAATCAAATATTTAAAACCATTCATTGATTGTAAAAATCAACATTCATTCAAACAAAAACTTTCAATATTTAAACTTTGGCACACTATTTGAACTCACCCTAAACGAGCTAACATAAACTCCTACTTTTGTAAACATTGTGAATTATGAAAACCGTGGTTAAAGTCTCGTTGAGTTGGGTCTTGCTCTTACTGACCCTCAACGTTTTCGGGCAAAGTGCCAAGTTGCGTTCGGCCAACCGAGCGTTTGATGATTATGGCTACGCCGAAGCAGTAAGAGGATACGAAGAGTTTTTGAGGGGTAAGAAAAGCGACCCCACCGAACGCAAGGAAGCGTTGGAAAAACTGGCGTACAGCTACCGTCGTCTGCAAGACACGCGCAATGCCGAACGAGTCTATGCTGATTTGGTCAATGAATTTCCTGATACTGACAGCCGCAACGTGCTGTACTACGCACAGGCATTGGCAAGCAACAACAAGTACCGCGAATCACAGAAAATGTACAGTAAGTACGCTGAGATGCAATCGTCGGATTTGCGCGGGCGCAAATTTACGGTGACGTACATGGACATGAATCGCTTTTTCAAAGATTCGGCCATGTACCGCGTAGAGTACTTGCCGCTCAACTCCCGTCAGGCAGATTTTAGCCCGATGTACTACAAAGGGGGCTTGGTGTTTGTGTCAGCCCGCGACGAGACAGGGGTCATCAAGCGCGTATTTAGCTGGAACCAAACGCCTTTTTTAGATTTGTATTTTTCGCCTGACACTTCCGTTTTGAAAGGCGTCAAAGAAGTCTATCGTGCCTCTTCGACGGCGGCGGCATTGGGCGGAGCCAATACGGGCGATGCGTCTTCTGCCTTGCCTGATACCAAAAATTCGCAAAATGATTACGGCCAAATGCCGATGACCAAAGCGGAGAAATTCAGTCGTACTCTTAACACGAAGTACCACGAAGGCCCCGCGACGTTTTTTAAGGACAATTCAAAGGTAGTTTTCACCCGTAACAATTATAACAGTGGTAAAACCCGCAAAAGCAACGATGGCGTCAATAAGTTGAAGCTATTCATTGCCGAACAAAAGGGCAAAGATTGGGGCAATGTGAAAGAACTACCGTTCAACAGCAATGACTTCTCGTGCGGCCACCCTGCCCTTTCCACCGACGACACCAAGCTGTATTTTGTGTCAGATATGCCTGGCGGCTACGGTGGTACAGACGTTTATGTGGTAGAATACAACAACGGACAATGGGGTACGCCTATCAACATGGGCAAAGAAATCAACACCGAGGGCAACGAAATGTTTCCTTTCATAGACCCGAGCGGAAATCTCTATTTTGCCTCTGATGGTCACGAAGGATTGGGCGGCTTGGATATGTTTTTTGCCGAACTCAAAGACGGTATTGCCTACAAAGGAGTAGAAAACCTTGGTGCGCCCATCAACTCCGAAAAAGATGATTTTGGCCTTATCACCGACAAAGACCGCACGACGGGCTATTTTAGCTCCAATCGCTCACGCGGGGTGTCCGACGACAACATTTACAGTTTCCGCCGTACCTGCCGCCCGCTGGACATCATCGTATATGATGCCAAAACCAACGCCCCCATCGAAGGCGCCGACTTACGCATCTTGAAAGGTGGTCTCAACCAAGACATGAAGCAAACGGGCATGGATGGCGCGGCCAAAATCTGCTTAGAAACCAACGCCGAATATGAATTTAAGGCCATCAAAGAGGGCTATGCCACCAACAGCATCCGCTTCTCGACCATGATGGAATCTGGCAAACCTCAGATGAGCGTTTCGATTTACTTGACCAAAAGTGAAAACACCATCTTGCGGGGTGTGGTAAAACGCGAAGTGAATCAATCGCCGCAAGAAGGCGTAAGAGTCACCCTCCGCGACGATAAAACAGGCAAAGAACGCACCGTAGTAACGGGCGCAGACGGTGGGTACGAGTTTGAGGTGGACCCCAATCGCAACTATTCGCTCAAAGCCGAAGGCGACGACTTGGCTACCAACGAGCAGAAAATAGGTAAAACTAAGAAAACCAAAGCCAAGGTCGTAGAAAACGACATGAGTATGTACGGTGAAGGCGACGTATTTACGCTCGAAAACATCTACTACGATTTGGACAAATACTTCATTCGCCCCGAAGCAGCGCGCGAATTGGACAAAGTCGTAAGTCTGATGAACAAATACCCAGAAATGCAAATTGAGCTACGTTCTTTCACCGACAGCCGCGCCAGCGACAATTACAACTTGCGCCTTTCGGAGCGTCGGGCGAGGGCTGCCTTTGACTATTTGGTTAGAAAAGGCATCACGCCGTCGCGCTTGGAAGCCAGAGGATATGGCGAATCTGAACTTGTCAATGAGTGCGACAACGACGCTCGTTGTAGTGAAGATGAACACCGCCTCAACCGTCGCACAGAATTTAAGATTTTATCAGTAAAGGCCGAGTCAGTAGTCGGCAAATAAAGACTTCATAGTAGAGTAGGGTTATGTAGCACAAACGGCGGGGAGTTTCCTCGTCGTTTTGTCTTTTTAGGACACCTAATTCAAATGCGCTTTTGGCACGCTCAAATGGCTGATTGAATTGTTCAGGCAATAGCACGCATTGGCAGTTTCAATAGTTTTACGAAAAGTATCTATAAGACTTGAAAATTTAGGTTAATTTGCAAAAAACTAAACCTTTATCTGACTTTGAAAATCATACAGCAGGCATCAAGGTTACTCCATTTGCTAATTTTAAGCATCTTGGGATTGTGTATCGGCCAAGGCTGTACTTCCCATCAGGGTCCTACCTTGGCTCAATCGCCCGCGTCGTCGGTGGTGATTGATGCTGGTTTTAGTACCCAACGCATCAACAAGCAGGTACGGGTCTGTACCAAGCTCACAGAAAAAGACTTGACTCGCAAAGACCTCGAAGCATGGATTGAAAAAAATAAGACCCAAGTTTATCAAAATGAGGACGTGATTACATTGGGGCATTTCCGCCAGACTCCCGAGGCTTGGCTTTATACACAGGTGATTAATGTGGACAATGTGAGTCATCAGTTGGTGGTTGATGAGTTCAATCATGTGCGTTGTGACAAATTTGAGGTTTATACTTTCAAAGACGGAGTTTCCAAAAAATGGGGTAGTATTGAGCGTTCTACACGTTTCTCAGACTACCCCAATCCGTTTTTTACCTACGCCATCCCTATCATTATACAGCCCAAAGATACCCTCAACCTGCTGATACACAGCGAGCGACACTACGGAACTCATGAAGTAAACCTGGGTATTTCTACCTCTCAAACCTACTTAAACAAACATATTTACATTTTTTTAAACCAAATATTCCAGTTTATTATCCTCGTTATTTGTACCCTCATCATGTTTGTCTTGGGAGCGATATATCGCTACAAAACCATGACTTACCTTGGTGCTTATCTTATCAGTTTAATACTATCAAATCTGTTCTCTTTTGGTTTTTCTGATTCATTATTAAAAAATACTGGCGTAGGTTTATGGGGAGGGAATTCGGCCACTTTCGGTGTTTTTTTATCACTTTTTTCCTTTTTTCCCTTCTTCGTTGAATTGATGAAAGTCATTCCAAAAAATGAACGGGTATTCAATGTGACGGCCCATTTAATGAGGGGAACAATTCTGTTGAGTATGTGTTGTTATCTACTTCCCAAGTCGCTTTTCGACATCGTATATGCCCATATTGATTTGCCTTTGGTTGCATTTATCATTCTTGCTTTGAACCTCATTTGGACACTTCTTTATTCGTTTTGGGCACTCTACAAAGCCAAAGTGTATTATCTCATTCTTGGGTTTGGATTTGCGTATGTTCCGCTGTTAGCTCAAATGATTGTTTTTAACGCACAACCGACCATTTTGCTGAGAACGCACCAATCCTCCTACATTTCATACGCTGTGGGTTTTACCATCATTACGATTTATTTGCTTCGGCAACAATTGATTTCTCGAAAAAAGCACGAAGAAAGCATCAAGGAAATTAAAGAATCTATGGAGGCGATTCGGAAAACCGAGGTGGAAGCCATCGGGCGTGATCTGCACGACAGTGTAAGCAATACTTTGGTGTCTGCCTTGGGGTATTTACAACTCAAGACGCCCCAAATAGATGTTTCACAAAAGTA
>JALOLW010000529.1 GCA_025455795.1 Spirosomataceae bacterium | reverse complement strand
CGGCTGGGTTGGGATTTCGGTTGGCCAATCCTTTCACGGTGGTACGCCCCCAACAAGGAGAACCCACCACCTACCGTTTGGACGCCCAAACACTCGATGATTTTGTCAAAAATGCCCAATTTACGGGCCGTTTTTCGCTGCCTATTGGTTTGCCCAATATCAAACTGCTGCGCTACATCAACCTTACGCCGGGCATCTCGCTTTCTGGTGAGACCTTTACGCAAAAATTCAACTATGAATACGTGGGCAACAATAGGGTGCGGGTGGACACGCTCAAAGGGCTGCATTTCGCCAGCCAAGTGTCGTTCAGTGCGAGTATGAACACGCGCGTCTATGGTACGTTTTTTGTGAAAGGTAAACGTCTCGAAGCCATTCGGCACACGTTGATACCCTCGGCGAGTATCAGCTACGTACCCGACCAATCCAACCTCTATCAACGAGTCGTGGTCAATGAGCGTGGTGATGCGCGTTATCTCAATCGTTATCGTACCATCGGGGGAAATTTGACCACTTCTGGCACATCGGCGGCGGGGGTTTCGTGGAGTTTGAACAACTTGTTTGAGGCCAAAGTCCGACCCAAAAACGATTCGACGGGCAAGCAGTTTGAAAAAATATCGCTCCTCGACAACTTCAGCTTGAATGGTTCTTACAATTTGTTGGCCGATTCGCTCCGAATGTCCGACATCAGCATGGCCGCCAACGCCCAACTTTTTAAAAACCTCAATTTTAACTTCAGCGCGAGTCTCGACCCGTACGCTTACGTCAAAGACGAACTGTACGGTACCACGGGGCGCAAAATCAATAAATTTTCCGTTGCCAATAAGCAAGGTTTGGCCCGATTGAGCAGTGCCAACTTCGCTCTTTCGACGCGCTTTGCGCCCAAAGGTGCCGACAAGCCCAAAAAAGCCAATACGCCCAATACCGAAAATCAGCAGCGCGTCATCAACGCCAACCCTGAGCTGTACGTGGATTTCAACATTCCGTGGACGCTCAGTTTGAGCTACAACTTTGGCTACAATCGCCAAGGATTGGCCCCTGGTACGACCATCCAAACCCTCCGCGTCAATGGTGATTTTAGTCTGACGCCCAAGTGGAAGTTTACCTACGATACGGGTGTGGACATTTCGGCCAAAGCTCCCTCTATCACCAACATCGCCATCATCCGAGATTTGCACTGTTGGGAAATGTCGTTCAACTGGACGCCTTTTGCGGGGTCGGGTTTTCGGGCCAACAACTATTCTTTTGAGCTACGCGCCAAGTCTGCCCTCCTGCGTGATTTGAAACTCAGCCGCCGCCGTACGTTTTACGATGCGGGCGGATTTAGATAAGTCTGTTCTTCTGGTGTTTAGTTGAAGCCCTTTTTGAGGGCTTTTTTTATTTTTGGCACGTTTTTAAAACAACCTACATTTTGGAGTTACACCAAAAAAATCTTTATTTTGGTCGGAGTTCAATCTTAGTTTTTACATAATTTCAATATTTGACAGAGAGATGGTGGTATTTTAATCCATCTATGTTTTGTACAAAAAAATAATTTTTTAGTGTAATTTTACGCGCTTTACCTCTATAAAAGTTTGAAATTTAAAAAAAATATAGAATTTTATTTGGTAATATTCGCATAATGCCATTATATTTGTATCCATAAAAAATACAAAACCACAGAATTGATTGTTTAACCACCTAAAAACTACTGTCAATGTCAAAAGCTAAATTAGAGTACATTTGGTTGGATGGCTACAAACCCACACAAAGCCTCCGCAGCAAGACTAAAATCGAAAGAAATTTTTCGGGCAAGTTGGAAGATTGCGATATGTGGTCGTTTGACGGCTCATCTACTGAGCAAGCCCCTGGCGGTTCGTCTGACTGTTTGTTGAAGCCTGTCTTCATTTGTTCAGACCCCGAGCGTTCATTGTTGGGTACGCCTGCCTATTTGGTCATGTGCGAAGTTCTCAACGCCGACGGTACGCCTCACGAGTCCAACGGTCGTGCTACGATTGACGACGATGACAACGATTTTTGGTTTGGTTTTGAGCAAGAATACTTTTTGTGGAATGTAGAAACCAACAAGCCACTCGGCTTTCCCGCCAACGGCTACCCCGCGCCACAAGGCCCTTACTACTGCTCAGTAGGCGCGAAAAATGCCTTTGGACGTGAATTGGTAGAAGACCACCTCGAAATCTGCCTCCAAGCAGGTCTCAACGTAGAAGGTATCAACGCCGAAGTAGCCACTGGACAGTGGGAGTTTCAGATTTTCTCCAAAGGCGCGCAAGAAGCTGGCGACCAAATCTGGATAGCTCGCTACTTGTTGGAGCGCATGGGTGAAAAATACGGCATTGCCATCAACTGGCACTGCAAGCCACTCGGCGCCACCGACTGGAACGGCTCGGGTATGCACGCCAACTTCTCAAACACTGCTTTGAGAACCGCTGGCAACAAAGAAACTTACGACAAAATCTGTCAGGCGTTTGCCCCCGTAGTGGCCGAACACATCGCTGTTTATGGCGCCGACAACCACCTCCGTCTGACTGGCAAGCACGAAACACAAGCCATAGACCAATTCTCATACGGTGTATCAGACCGTGGTGCTTCTATCCGTATCCCTATCGCAGCCGTACAAAAAGGCTGGAAGGGTTGGTTGGAAGACCGCCGTCCAAACTCAGCCGCTGATCCTTACAAAGTAGCGGCTCGCATTATCAAAACCGTCAA
>JALOLW010000528.1 GCA_025455795.1 Spirosomataceae bacterium | reverse complement strand
ACCAAGCCATCAAAGCCGCTTTGATGAATCCTGTGAAGAGTTTGAAGACGGAGTAAATCGGAGAACGTATTAACGTAGAACGGAGAAAGTGTTTTTTTTTGAGTATCGTTCTCCGTGCCGCGCGGGCGGCCCCGTCCGTTCAACCGTGTTCCAAAACAATAAAAAAACAAAATTATGATACGTAGTTACCTCAAAATCGCATTTAGAAATCTTGTCCGCAACAAGGTGTATAGCTTCATCAATATTGCTGGCTTGGCCATGGGTATCTGTGCTTTTTTGCTCATACTTGAGTATGTGAGTTTAGAAAAAAGTGTCAATCAGTTTCATGCCAATTTGCCCAATATGTACCGCGTCATGATCGAAAACCCAAGTGGGGGTTCGTGGTCACAGATTGAGCCTGGATGGATGGCCAAGGCCAAAGAACGGCTGCCCGAAATGAAGGATTTTTGTCGCTATGAACAGGGAACGTCGCAGGGAATCGTCAAGAATGAAGCTAAAAACATCACGTTTCGAGAACAGAATATTGGCTATGTGGAGGGGAATTTCTTCGATTTCTTCAGTTTTCCGCTCCAATCAGGCAATGCTCGCAACTTCAATAAACCCAATGTGGCGTTTATTTCGGAAACATACAGCCAAAAATATTTCGGCAATGAAAACCCCATCGGTAAGACCATTTCGCTCTACAATCAGTTTGGAAAAGCACCCTACACCATCGAAGGCGTGTATGCCGATATGGGCGAAAATTCTACCATCAAGTACGACATCGTTTTTTCGTTGGAAACCTTAAAAAACGAAGCCAATCTCAACGGAAACGGCTGGGCCAATCTCAACAATTTGGATTCTCAGTTTATCAATGCCATCATTACATTGCAAGAAGGTGCTGATTATAAGGTTTTTGAAAAGAAATTTACAGCCCTGCGCCGTGAGTTGCAGAAAGAAAAAGATGCCAATGTGTTCAGAATCCAGCCGTTTAGTGAAGCTCATTTGGCGGCTTCGTTTTCAGATACGCTTCAGCACACAGGCAACATCAGGTACATCTATATGCTTGTGGGGGTGGCTTTCTTGATTTTGTTGATTGCTTGGTTCAATTACATCAACCTCAGCACGGCCAACGCGCTCAAAAGAGCCAACGAAGTAGGCGTTAGGAAAGTGATAGGTGCTACGCAAAGCAACTTGGTCGGGCAGTTTTTAGGCGAATCGTTATTGGTCAATGTCTTGGCCTTTTTGGGCGCCATTTTACTCATCATTTTGTTGCAACCGTTTTTCAACCAAATGATAGGAAAGCAACTTTCGCTGCTATCATTGAGCAGTAGCTACGTTTGGACATACGGCATCGGCCTCTTGGTGGTGGGTTCGTTGGGTTCGGGAGCATATACGGCTTTGGTTTTAGCCAACTATAAACCCGTGGAAACCCTCAAAGGCAAAATCGCCAAAACGACCAAAGGCATTTTTCTTCGCAAATCGTTGGTGGTGTCGCAATTTAGTGTTTCTATCGCTTTGATTTTGTTTACTATTTTGATTTACAGCCAGTTGAGATACATGCAACAAAAAGATTTGGGCATGAATATCAACCAATTGCTGGTAGTGCGCGGCCCAGATGTAGGCATAGATAGCACATTCAAAAATCGTAAGAATAGTTTCTTGAATGAAATTTCGCAACAAAGTTTTGTGAAAGACTATTGCACCAGTGGCGGTGTGCCAAGTGGCTGGTATAATTTTATGACCGAAGGCATTACTTCTCCAAAATCCAAAACAGGCGATGAAAACAAGGCGTTTGCCTTTACCATTATCAGCGATAAGTTTTTGGGCGCATATAACATAAAACTCAAAGCTGGGCGGAACTTCACGGCAGCCGAGTGCGGTGTCGAATGGAACGATAACTCTAAGGTTTTGGTCAACGAACGTGCCATTGAGCTATTACACCTCACGCCCGAAGAAGCCCTTAACACCAAAATCAAATGGGACGAACGCTACCTTGATATTGTGGGCGTGGTGAAAAACTACCATCATACAAGCCTTCAACAGGCCATTGACCCCATGATTTTTTATCCTCAAAACAACAGTGCCTATTTTACGGTAAGGCTGACAGCCGATAAAATGTCTGAAAAGATAAGTTCGCTCGAAGGTCTCTACAAAAAATATTTTACGGGAAATCCGTTTGAGTATTTCTTCGTTGATGAAAATTTCAACAAGCAATACCTGAGCGAAAAACAATACGGAGAGCTTTTTACGACAGCTTCGTTTTGGGCCATATTCATTGCTTGCCTGGGGCTTTTTGGCTTGGCCACCTTCAGGGTCGAATCTCGCACCAAAGAAATTGGCATCAGAAAAGTGCTGGGGGCGAGTGTTTTGAGTATTGTCAATCTTTTATCAAAAGAATTTTTGATTTTGGTCGGCATTGCCATTCTGCTCGCCAGTCCTGTGGCCTATTATTTCATGGACAAATGGCTTTCAGACTTCCCGTATCGCATCAACATCGGCTGGTGGAAAAGACCGAATAAATTAGCAATACCATGACACTCCAATCGCTCAAAATCCTGTTTCGGAAGCAGCCTGTGTTTGCGGCCATCAATTTTGGTGGCTTGGTGGTAGGCATGACCGCCGCGCTGTTGCTCTTTAAGTTTGTGCGCTACGAACAAACCTATGACCGTCAAAGCCCGCACGCGGGGCAGATTTGGCGGGTGTTCAACCAAACCCTCAGCGGCCAAACCGTCACCATGCAAGATGCCAACACCCATAGTGCCGTGGGGCCTACCCTCAAAAAAGACGTGGCGGGAGTGGTGGATTTTGCGCGGCTTTACTGCGGCAACACGCCCGAAGTGGTGGTCGTGGCCAACAATCAGCCTTTTGACGTAAAACGCTACTACGCCACCGACCCAGGCTTTATGCGGATGTTTCCGCAAACGCTCCTCGAAGGCAACGCCCAAACCTGCCTCAACGCACCGCATACCGCCGTGCTGACGAGTAGCACTGCCCAACGGGTTTTTGGTAATGGCTCCGCTCTCAATCGCTCGTTTCGCATCAAAAACGGCATGATGGCTGGCACGTATCAAGTGACCGCCGTGGTGGCCGACCCGCCGCAAAACACGCACCTCAAATTTGACATGCTGCTGTCATACAGTACCCGCTACGCCACGGGTCACCAAGACAATTTTGAGTCGTATTGGGACTACAACTATTTCCAACTTGCCCCCAACGCCAACCCCGCCGCCGTGCGGCAACGATTGGCCCAAATCAACGAGCAGTTTTTGAAACGCGAGGGCATTCGGTTGGAGATTCAACCCTTTGCTGACATTCACCTACATTCTAATCTTAGCTACGAACTCGAACCCAACGGCAGCTACCAAACGGTGCAGTTTTTGGGCATTATTGCCCTGCTCATTGTGGTGATTGCGTTCATCAACTACGTCAATCTCACCACGGCCTTGGCCAACGAACGCGCCAAAGAAGTGGGGGTTCGCAAGGCACTCGGAGCAGGGCGTAGCGCGCTTGTCCGTCAGTTTTTGATGGAAGGTTTTGTGCTTTCATTCTTGGCTTTCGGGACGGCTATTTTGTTCTTACACCTTGGCATTGAGTCGTTTGGTGCGTTTATCGGTCGCCCGCTCAACGACCCAAGTTTGGGTTTTGATGGCCTCTTTTGGGGCGTAAGCGTAGGAACAGTGGCGGTCATTTCGTTGCTTACGGGGCTGTATCCTGCTTTGCAATTGGCGGGTACGCAAAGCGTGTCGGTACTCAAAGGTACGTTGAGCGTGGGCAGTGCAGGTTTGTTTCGCAAAGGGTTGGTGGTTACGCAGTTTGCGTGTTCAGTGGCGCTGCTGATTGGGGTTTTTGTGGTAACGCAGCAACTTCAATTCCTCAAAAACCACGACCTCGGCATCAATCTTCGACAAATCGTGACGCTCAAAGCCAACCCCGCGCCTACCGACAGCACCGCACGGCAGCGGTTGGGCGCGTTTAAAACAGCCTGCGCCCAACTGTCGGGCGTGGAAGATTTGACGTTTTCAAACGTTGTGCCAGGCTTGGGCATCAACACCATCAGCGGCTCCAATCGCCCGCTGCATTGGGTGCGTAAACCTGACTATGTGCGCGGGGCTTCGTATTTTGTAGAGACCGATGCCGATTTTTTTCGGTTGTTTGGCGTTAAAGTGTTGGCAGGAAAGCACCAGTTTTTTGAAGACCGTGCCGCGCGTTTTCGGACGGTAAGCATCAACGAAAAAATGCGAAAATCATTGGGTTTCCCATCGGCACAGGCGGCAGTGGGTGAGCAGATAGCCTACGAAAACAGCGAAAACGGCGCAACCATGACCATCGGAGCGGTGGTGGAAGATTTTCACATCGAATCGCTCAAAACCACGCCACAGCCAACCCTCTATTACTGCTTTGCTCCCGAGAATTTGAATTATATTTCGTTAAAAATCAAGGCATCACAAATGACCGCCGCCCTCGAAACTGTACAAATCGCCTGGGAGAAAATCTATCCCGACCAGCCGTTCAACTACTGGTTTTTGGATGAAAACTTTGCCGCCCAATACCGCGCTGAAACGCAGTTCAACCGAGTATTTGGTTTGTTTGCGGCCTTGGCTATTTTGATTTCGTGCTTGGGCCTGTTTGGTTTGGTGGCTTACAGCGTGCAGCGACGTACCAAAGAAATCGGCATCCGTAAAGTGTTGGGCGCGTCGGTGGGGAGTTTGGTAGCGATGCTGGGCAAAGATTTTCTGATGCTCATCGGCGTTGCGATTGTCATTGCCTGTCCTGTGGGCTATTACCTCATGGCGCAGTGGCTACAAGATTTCGCATATCGGGTCAGCATCAGTGGTTGGGTGTTTGTGGCCGCCATCAGTTTGACGGTCGGCTTGGCCCTGCTGACCATCGGCTACCACGCCCTCAAAGCCGCCTTGATGAACCCCGTGAAGAGTTTGAAGGTGGAGTAGGGGAGTTGTGGCCAACATCATGCGCTTACAATTCTCTCAATCGCTTTTTGGTGGTGGCCGATGTGATAAACCATAAAATACAGCATTTCGCGCACGGTGAGCAGTTTCAAGACAGGGTGTTTGAGTTGAAAACTGTCAAGTTCTTCTTCGGTCCAGTTTCTCTCGTCACCTTATCACGCTCAGACTTCCTGTGAGTTTGTATTCGATTTCACGCAGGTAAATCTGATAGTAATACGTGCCAACGGGAACTTCCGCGCCTTTCCAAG
>JALOLW010000527.1 GCA_025455795.1 Spirosomataceae bacterium | reverse complement strand
ACTCCGCTCAAGCATCTCGGTTACAAGGCTGCGGTGGTCAATTTCTCGGACATTGCCGCCATGAACGGTACGCCGCAGCAAATCACGGTGAGTTTGGCCCTGAGCAATCGTTTTTCGGTAGAAGCCATAGATGAACTGTACGCGGGTATCAAATCCGCTTGTGATGCCTACAATGTGGACTTGGTGGGCGGCGATACGTCGGCTTCGCGTGCGGGATTGATGATTTCGGTTACGGTGGTAGGAACGGTCGCCAAAGACAAAATAGCGTATCGAAACACCGCCAAACCCAACGACGTTCTCTGCGTCACGGGCGACTTGGGTGCGGCATACCTGGGTTTACAACTGCTGGAACGCGAGAAACAGGAGTTTTTGGCCAATCCTGATATGCAGCCCAAACTCGACCAAAAAGAGTATCCCGTGGGCCGTTTGCTCAAACCCGACGCCCGCACCGACGTTGTCTTTGAGCTCCGCGACGCGGGCGTAGTTCCTACTTCGATGATTGATATTTCAGACGGATTGGCCTCCGAGCTTCTGCATCTTTGTACGCAGTCAGGGACGGGCGCGCGCGTTTTTGAGGAAAATATGCCTATCGCCAACGAAACCTACCTCACCGCCGAAGAGTTTCGACTGAGTCCGCTTACGGTAGCCCTCAACGGTGGCGAAGACTACGAGTTGTTGTTTACGATTAATCCTACTGACTACGAAAAAATCAAAAATTCACACCATATCAGTTTTATTGGATTTATGACCAATACCCCCGAAACGGTTGAGCTTATCACCAAAGGTGGCGGAAGTTTTGGCATCAAAGCCCAAGGATGGCAACACGTATAGGGCAAAAGTTTACTATTAGAAAAGTTTGATTTTTTGCTTTGCAACAAGTGTCAAAACCTTGCATTCAATTTTTCAGTTTTTAAATAATCAATCAACCAACCACTCATTTTCCAATGGAAATACTTATTCGCGCTCACTCTGGGCTTCGCTACGTAGTACTGGGCTTGCTACTGGCAGCTATTTGGATAGCTTTTACCAATCGCACCAACCCCAACGCTCCACGCTCCAAAATGTATCTTTTTGCGATGATTTCGGCCCACGTACAGTTGTTATTGGGCCTGATTTTGTACGGTATGAACTGGGGCAGTAAAGTCAATTTCAGCATGATGGGCGAAAAAATCATTCGTTTTTATTCGGTCGAACACCTCACTGGGATGCTCATTGCGATAGTGCTAATCACAATGGCCAACGCCCAAGGTAAAAAACAAAACCACGGCAAAGTGTTCACTTATCTGATGATTGCACTCGTTGTGATTCTTGCCTCGATTCCGTGGCCTTTCCGCAACTTGGGCGCGGGCTGGTATTGATATTCAACTGATTTTTAGTATATTGCCCACAGTTTCAACGAGTTTTGTACCTTAACCCTTCGTGTATTATGAACAACCGATACGTGCTTTTGGGAATGATGTGCTTGCTTTCGTGTTTGTCATTTGGCCAAACCCCGCTCTTTCGGGGCAACTGGTACACGGGCGTGGACATCGGCATTTCGAGCAGTCGCACGCGCATGAGCGCGGGGGAACTGGGCAAATACAATGCGGGCTGGTCGGGTACTATGCCGATGTACGGTCTTAGAGTAGGCCGTATCATGTCGCCGTTTTCGTCGTTGGAGACGGGCATCTACACGCTACCGCTCAATCTCGTCTATCTTTACGAAACAGACCGTGCCATCGGCGCCAATCCGCTGCATTTTGTGATGATACCCCTGCGAGCCAAATGGCGCGTGAGAGTGCTGCACGAACGTTTGGAAGGACACCTCGGCGGTGGTATTCAGTACGTTTGGACGGGAAGCGAAGTACCACAACGGACTTTTCAAGGGACGGTCGTAGAGCGTACTCACCCGATTTATGACTCGCTCACGTACCGTGGACAAGTCAATGTGCTACGCCGTCATGCTTTCAATGCCGAAATTTCGGCAAGTCTCAATTGGGCATTGTCCCAGCGGTGGACACTGAGTGTTTATGGCCGCCAACTCATCGGTTTGATGAACGTGGCGAGCGTCAATGTGACGATTCAAAACAACAATGACCCCGCCGAAAACGCCGAGTTTGTTACCAAAAGTGCAGGATTCAACGCGGGCGTCGGTATTCGGTACAATTTATATCCGAAGCTGCGACTACCAAAACAATAAAAAAGAGGGCTGAAATGATTTTCAGCCCTCTTTTTTTATCTTCCAATAAAACGAGTTTACTTCTTCTTACGCTGTTGTTTTTGCTTGTCGGCAGCCGCGCGGGCTTCGTCAGCTTGGCGTTTGGCATCTTCGGCGGCTCTCATGGAGCGTTCGAGCATTTCCGAAAACTTCGACTTCTTCTTCTCGCCCGAAGCGATTTTTTTGCGATTGTCTTCCAAAATCTTCTTGATTTTGTCGTCATCTACAAAACGACGAATCAATTGCTGTTGCAAAATCGTCACCACGTTGGACACCAAGTAGTAAAAACTCAATCCAGCAGGGAAGGTATTCATCACAAACATAAATATAACAGGCATCAGATAACCCAACATCCGCATGTCAGGCATCCCTGGCTGTTGGATTTGCTGCGGCGTGATTTGGTTGTTGTACCAGGCATATACCAACTGCGAGGCGGTCATAGCCAACGTAAAAATACTGATGTGCGCCCCATAAAACGGAATCGAGAAAGGCAGCTTGATGGGAGAGTCGTAAGT
>JALOLW010000526.1 GCA_025455795.1 Spirosomataceae bacterium | reverse complement strand
AATCCGCTGCTTCTCCACTACCGACGCAAAAATGATGGGCATGTAGTCCATCGGTGCCATGCGCTCAAGCATCTCTTTCTTCAACTTATCGGCGGTTTTGGAGTCTTTTTCCACCAAATCCCACTTATTGACCATGATGATGATGCCTTTTTTGGCTTTGTGCGCCATACCGATGATGTGCAGGTCTTGGGCTTCCAGACCGCGCGTAGCGTCTATCAACATAATCACCACATCTGACTCTTCCAATGCCTTGATGGTACGGAGTGTAGAGTAAAACTCAATCGCGTCTTTGACCTTGGCTTTGCGACGAAGCCCTGCGGTGTCTATCAAAATAAACTCTTTGCCGAAGGCTTTGTAATGCGTGTTGATGGCGTCGCGGGTAGTGCCAGCGATGTCAGTCACGATACTGCGTTCTTGGCCTGTAAGCACGTTGAGAAACGACGATTTGCCCACGTTAGGCCGCCCGATAATGGCAATTTTAGGAATCCCTTCGTTTGGATTTTCAATTCCATCGTTTTTGAAATGTTTCACCACTTCGTCGAGCAAATCGCCCGTACCGTGGCCCGTTTGCGACGAAATCGCCATCGGTTCACCCAGCCCCAGCTCATAAAACTCAACCGCATTGAGTTGGCGTTGTTGGCTTTCGACTTTATTGGCCACCAAAAACACAGGTTTTTTGGATTTACGAACCACATTCGCAAAATCTTTGTCCAAATCCGTCAAACCAGTCATGGCATCTACCATAAAAATCAGCACGGATGCTTCTTCCATCGCCAGTTCAACCTGCTCGCGGATAGCTCCTTCAAACACGTCGTCGGAACCAACCACGTAGCCACCCGTATCTATGACTGTAAAATATTTTTCTGTCCAGTGCGCGTATCCGTAGTGACGGTCGCGCGTGACGCCGCTTTGGTCGTCCATAATTGCCTGACGCTCTTGAATCAGGCGGTTGAATAAGGTAGATTTGCCCACGTTGGGGCGACCTACAATTGCTACTATATTTGCCATTTTTTATTGTTTCTGGGTAATTCCTGTGTAGATGTAAGGCATGCCTTGTCTCTACGACGACGACCCATTTTCGTATCCAAACTGTTTCAATTTTTGTATTTTATTGCGCCATTCGGGTTCGACCTTGACGTATTGTTCCAAAAACACCTTTTTGCCAAAAAACTGTTCCATATCAACGCGCGCTGCTGTGCCGATTTTTTTCAACATGGCTCCTTTATCGCCAATGATGATACCCCGCTGACTGCTGCGTTCTACCAAAATAACGGCTCGAATCACAATCATGTCTTTCTTTTCTTTGAATTCCTCAATCAGCACTTCGGTACTGTAAGGCACTTCTTTCTTGTAGTTCAAAAAGATTTTTTCACGAATCATTTCTGCCGCAAAAAAGCGTTCGGGCTTGTCCGTCAGCTCATCTTTGGGAAAATACGGTGGATGAAGCGGCAAGTAGTCCATGATATGCCCAAAAAGCGTATCTACCCCTACGTTGTTGAGGGCAGAAATAGGGACAATCGCCGCAGCAAAGAGTTTTTCTTTCCAAAAAGCGATTTTCTCTTGGACTTGTTCTTCGGTAGCAAGGTCGGTCTTATTGATAACTACAATGAGTGCGCCTTCGGTTTTGGAGAGTTTTTCCAATACATCCTGCTCATCGTGTTTTTCAAAAATATCAGTCACAAACAACACCACATCGGCATCTTCGAGTGAACCGTGCACAAACTCCATCATAGACTCGTGCAGTTTGTACAGCGGCTTGATGATACCGGGCGTATCAGAATAAATAAGCTGAAACTCCTGGTCTTGGTGCGTACCATTCAAAATCCCCATGATGCGGTGGCGAGTCGTTTGGGCTTTGGACGTGATGATGGAGAGTTTTTCACCTACCAAGACATTCATCAGGGTGGATTTGCCAACGTTGGGCTTCCCGACGATACTCACAAAACCCGCGCGGTGGTTGGGCGAAGCCGTAATAATATTTTCTATGGACATATTGCTTTGATACACAATCTTTTAAAGACGCAAAACCCCCTTTCAGAAAAAAGGGGGCGTAATTTTTTTGCAAATATAGTTGATTTTCCTGAAAATAGCCGTACCTTTGCACTCCATTACATCGCGGGATGGAGCAGTTGGTAGCTCGTTGGGCTCAAGTAATTGCAAAATTAGCGAACTTATGGATACCAAATTAAAAGGAGATATAGCCGAACAAGCCACTATTCTCCACGCCTTGAAACAGGGGTGGGGTGTTTTGAAGCCAGTAGGCGACAGACTTCCATATGATTTGGTACTCGACATCAACGGAAAGTTGGTTAAGATTCAAGTAAAAAGCGCATGGTTTGATGAAAAAACGCAAAACTATGTGGTAGATACAAGAAGAACAAAGACCAACAGAAAGCAAATGATAAGAGATGTTTATCAACAAACAGATTTTGATTTTGCAGTTGTTTACATTGAGAACATAGATGTTTTCTATGTAATACCTGTCGAGGAATTCATAAGTTACGGTTCTTCGATTCACTTGGTCGAAGCCGAAAAACGTCAAAGAAAGCCTAAGTCATTAGAATTTAGACAGGCGTGGACGCTAATTTTAAAAAGGGCTGCATGATAAGAAATTTTCATGCGAAAATCTGTCAAATTCGGGGAAGCCTGTAAAGTGTGGTAATCCCGAGCCAAGTTCCGAAAAACTTTCGGAAAAGGTGTAGAGACTTAATGG
>JALOLW010000525.1 GCA_025455795.1 Spirosomataceae bacterium | reverse complement strand
ATAGTTGTCCTTGACGGTTCAATTTAGCGGTGACTGCCTTCAAAAACGAGTGGTTGGGCAGGATACCGTTGGGCGTACTTTCGCCCAATTTGACGTGAATATCTTCCTGCCACGCCCACACGGGCGCGTCGGCTTTGAGGTAGTTGGTCGAAGTGCGATATTTGAGAACGGAGGTCTCCCATTGGTCGGCCAGCACGGTGTACCATACCAGCCAAAGCTGCTTGCGGGCATCTACAAACAACACGGGGTTGATGTCGGGAAAGAGCGGCACGTCGGCCATCACAAAGGGTTTTGACCACTGCGACTGTCCGCGTCGGCGTCGTGCGCCCATGATGGCCACGTCGGGGGCGGTGCGCTCACCCGACCCCTCAAACCACGCCACGAGCCAGTCGCCATTGGGCAGTTGGACGAGGGTAGAGCCATGTACGTGCAGGGCTTGCGGCAAAAATAAGTCTTGTTTGATCGGAGTGTTTTGCGCTTTGGCTCGAAAACACATCCCGACCACAAGGAGGACAAAAAAAAGGATTTTAGTGCGTAGCATTTGTATCAACAGCGTTTGACAATAAAAGTAGATTTGGCTACCAAACATAATCATCTGTTGAGGAAATCTTCCAAAGATACGCCCGGTGTTCAACCACCCACAGCTTTCTGAAAATATTTCCCAAAACCTTGCTTCAAACCCTCAAAATTGATAAGTTTGATAAAAAATTTGACCTGTATGACTACTGAAGAAAAAACCACCCACTTGCCTCACACCTTGGCCGAATTCCTGCTTTGGGAGCCCGTTGACGGCTACAAGTACGAGTGGAACGATGGCGAACTGATACAATTTATAGGAATGAAACAACAACAATGGTACGTTTATAGGGCGTTGAATGCTCTTTTTATAGCAAAAGGCTGTTACAAAAAAGGCACTTTTATGGCCGAGCCAGACGTAATGCTCACGGGTATTCAGATGCGTCGTCCTGACATTGCCTATTTTACAGATGAGCAAATCAGAAAGGGGCGTGAGAATGAAGACGTAGTCCCTGAGTTTGTGATAGAAGTGATCTCTACCAACGACCAGATTATACCCGTTAGAAGCAAACTCCGCGAGTATTTTAAGCACGGTGTCAAAGTGGCCTGGCTTGTTTATCCCGACGCACAAGAAGTAGAGGTCTATACCTCGTACAAAGAAGTGAAGATTTGTACAGGCACCGACATCTGCTCGGCAGCCCCTGTACTGCCCGAATTTGAACTCAGTATAGCCGATATTTTTGCCGAATAAGGGATTCATATTTTTCTAAACCATAAATTCATCTGATTTACAACTCTTCTCTTCCGCCGCGGCACTTCTATCTCTCCCCCATCGCTCATGCATATGATTTTTTTTCTTTTTGAACGATATACTCACTGTTGAGTAAATGACTCTTGTGTACGCGTACAAAGCCCTCGGGCAGGAGTGCCGCATAAAAACTGAGGTTTTTGGAGGTCAAGAAAACCTGCCCGTTGGTCAATATGATTCGTGTGTAGTTGCGGTCAGCTTCGAACCGCACGATGTGTCGGCTATACGTAGATGGATGCTTCCGCGCAAGATGGTGAGCGTACTTGTGGGTGTGTGAGGGTGTATGAAGGAATTCATGGGATAATTAGGTCTAAAAGGTTTCATAAACAGCTTGGGCTTAATAGATGTCATAAAAGTCGGGGACACAAACGTACCGCACCCCCTGATGAGGGGATTTTTAGCACGTAGTTTTACGGGTATAGGACACAAGTAGATAATTGGTGATTCGTTCAAAATCCCTCGACAGCGAAGTAAAAAGCAAAAACACCGTGCCACTCACTTCTTGAGTTTGGTATCGAAGATGATATTTGCTCTGCAGCCCCACGTTAATGTTCACATACCCATTGTAGCATCAGCCCTGTCAAATAGCCGCAGTAAGTACCGAGTGCGTATCCCAAAATAGAGAGCAGTACGCCCACGGGAGCGAGTGCTGGATGAAACGCCGCCGCTACTACGGGCGCAGAAGCCGCACCGCCCACGTTGGCCTGCGAACCTACCGCCGAGAAGAAAAAAGGAGCGCGGACGAGTTTGGCTACCCCCAATGTCACGCTGGCGTGGGTAAGCATCCACAGTACGCCTACCGCAAAAAGCATCGGATTTTTGGCAATGGCAAACAAATCCATTTTCATACCGATGGTAGCCACCAAAACGTACAAAAACAAACTCCCAATGCGCGACGCCCCCGCAAACTCCAACCGCCGTAAAGGTGTAAACGACAGCCCAATACCAATGAGTGTGACCGTCGAAACAACCCAAAAAAAGGAAGAAGTGAGGCTGAATTTTTCGAGTTGCGGGTAGTTTTCTTTCAAAAATGGGGCGACCCAATCGGCCACAAAATGCGCCAAACCCGTAGCACCAAAGCCGATGCCAGCGATAAACACCAAATCCTGAAAGGTGGGAATTCTTTGGGAGGCTTGCTGTTCGGTTTCGAGACGTTGTTGGAGTGTGTGAATAGCCAAAGCATCAGCTTTAAAAAAACGGTCAATTTTTGTGGACAATCCTGCACCGTAAATCAGAGCCGCCATCCAGATTTCAGCCGTGATGACATCTACCGCTATTACTTGCGAGAAGAGCCGGTCACTGGGTTGAAAGACCTCTTTGAGGGCAGTTTGGTTGGCACCACCCCCTATCCAGCTCCCCGCTATCGTCGCCAATCCGCGCCATACAGCCT
>JALOLW010000524.1 GCA_025455795.1 Spirosomataceae bacterium | reverse complement strand
TATCAAACTATCATAAAATTTCCCCTCTTGGGGTATCAAGTGGTCATAACGCTTGTTTATATCACGGATGTTGATGTCGTAGGTCATAATTATAAGCTGTTATTCCATGTCACTCATCTCGATTGCCTCTGTTTCGTTAAACTCCATCAGTTGAGCCTCGATACTCAAATCCGATTTAGACCCAATAATGCGCTTTTGTAACTCATTGCTTACTGCAATGGCTCGCTTATGAAAAAATACTTCGTAGTTGTCGTCTGTTATACCAAATGCTTCAAAATTATCAATCAAGTGAGTCTTCATGGTTTCGGTTATTGCCTTATTCTGTTTAGAAAACTCCTTCATGTATCTTGATGGTGCTTTGGCTCTAATTTCATTTTTGTTGAGTTGCCCATCAATGATAGTAATGTTTAAAATATGATTGATGTAGAAGCTCTTATTTTCCCAATTTAATTTTTTTTGTAGATAGGCTTGCGGAAAAAAATGATGATAGTTTTTGCTGTTGGCTCTCGTAAGCCAGTAGTTGCTTATATTGACCAATGCGTCGGTATTGAAAGAGCGCGGCTGATGATAAGCATAAATACAAAGTATCGCTTTGATATAACTACGACTTGCACTAAACCACCCGTGTTTTTCGATGAACTCGGGACTCGTGTCTATTGCCCAATCATAGCTTGGCTGGGTATCATTCAAAATCTCATCAATGCGTTTTATGTCTTGGTTTATCTTACTCTCTACCGACGACGAGAATCTTGCCGCCAATGAGCATCGCCAAAAATAGTCCTCTAAATACCGCATTTTGTCACCTGTTGGAATATTCTTGTGGTGATAAAAAAAATAGGAAATGGGAACTATCAGCGAGTTAAAAGGCAAAAGTTGAGAAACAGGAATCCGAAGACTGTATTTGAAAAACTCGACTGATTTTTTGATGGACTGAGTCACTTTTTCCCATTCTTGTATGAATCGCTTTTTGTCTAAACTTAGAATTTGCTTTTTGGTACAGTCTTTTTCTAAAATAATCGAAACCGCTTGGAGAACCGTAGAGTCGGAAAGTGTTTCATAATTGACAGGTTCTAACTCCTCGCATAGTTTTTTGTATTTGGCGGCCAAATCAAAATTTTGCTCATAATCGTATGTTTTGGCGACCATAATCTCAAAAACCGACAACTTCTTACCTCCTTCGTTGATTCTTGCAAAAACCTCGGTTGCTATATCAATCGGAGCATTTTTGAGGAGAATAATCGAATAATTGTAGGACTGTATGTTCTTTTTATACAAATCAAGTTTTGTGTCATACTGCTCGTCATATTGTCTTAAAACACTCCTGCCACCATATAGCAGATTGGTGATACTGATTAGGGTATCGGGGGCTTTGGCAGTGGTGTCCAAAACAACAATTTGCTCGTTGGTGTTGGCCTCCAAATCAATATACATTTGCGAAAAATCGTCTATTTTGCCACTATCACGCTTGATTTTGAGTCCTTTCAAACTCGCAAAGAGTGATGTGAGCCGCTGCTGACCATCCAACACATAGTTGATGTAAATGCCTTCATTTGGTTCGGGCAAATCCAAACCGCCAATATCACGAACCGACCTCAAACGCTCGTTGGTGTTCCAAAAAATAAAAGTACCTATCGGATAGCCCTTGATGATGCTATCCATGAGATTGGCCGATTGCTCCAAGCTCCACACAAACTCTCGCTGAAACTGCGGAATTTTAGTTTGTCCGTTTTCAATCTCACTCAAAAGCGTCGTAAATGTGCGAATCTGCGGCTCTGGCAGGGTGATTATTTGTGGTGTATCTTCCATTTCTCTTAAAAATTTATCTTCGGCAAGCCTTCTACTATCTCCACCGTCTGCACAGATACATTTATCACGCTCAACAACAAATCTAAAATGTAGCGGGGTTGGTTGTGTTCGGTTGCCCAATTGTTGGGGTCGTTTTTGATGCCGCTTTCTTTGTGGACACTCACAGCGTAGCGTTCCATGACCCACTCAATGGCACTTTTGCCGTTTACCACGTACTCGTAGGCTTTGGCGGGTATGTTCTCTATCGTTATCTGACTGTTGTAAATGATGCTGTCTTTTTGGTCTTTTTTGGGAAAACGCATCTTTTCTACCCGATAATTGAGATACTCTTTTTCGTCTTTGCCGTTTGCGACATGGCTCAGATTCGCCAACTTTTCAAAAGTTGGCGAATCGCTCAAATCCAACGGATTGTAGAGCGTAACGACGGTTGGATGCGGCGGTACACTTTCGTAGTTGAGGTGTAGCTCAGCCAATTTGCGCCCTGCGCGGCTGAACGCCCAAAAATCTTCGGTTTTCTCGACCAACGGCAACCGTGGTAGCATCTTTTTCAAATCAGCAGCAAAAGTTTCTCGGTAAGTGGGGCTGTGTAAAAAGCCATACACGTAGTAAAATACGTCTTCTTTGCTCACCATATTTCCGTACCGTTCCCGTGCTTGTTTTAGCACAAAATCAGTTACGCCATCTCGACGTACGTAGTTTACCCCTGCTTGTTGAAATAAATTGGTCTGTTTAATTTCCTGAACTTCGTAAAAATGCAAAGGAAAACATTGTGTATCTCCGTTGAAGTGCAAATCAGGAATACAGTCAGAAATTAATGCCGATAAATCCTTGTTTCCTCCTGGGGCCGACACACATATCACCAAGTTTTTTGTGGTGGGTGTGGGGAAAAGTTTGGGGATTTGATAAATC
>JALOLW010000523.1 GCA_025455795.1 Spirosomataceae bacterium | reverse complement strand
AAAATCTTCAAACTCCTTCAGAATATCCTGATTTTGTGGATTTAAACTCACTTCAACAGTAACTTCCAATGATTCGACCAATGCAGAAAATAAGGCATAAACCACAATTTCGTAAATTTTATCGATGCTTCTTCTAAGCCCAGGCTCATTCCAAAACATTCCGAGAAATTCGTCCAAATTGAAATTACTTTTGTCGTGTGTCAAACAATAATTCAGTCCTGACGACATTTGAGAAAACCTTTGAGAAAATTTGTGATAAATATAGGCTTCAACGATTCCATGTTTAGCTCTATTCTCGTTTCCGAGCATTACTAAAACGTTTGGTGGAACTGCATTGTCATTGAAAATATCATCTTGATAACGAGCCGAGGAGGTAGAAGTTCGCCCCAAAAATTTAAGGCAAATAATATCTCTCCATTTTTTTGAAATGGTTCGATATGTTGCTAAATCCGAAAGATTAATATCATTTTCAGTTCTGTCACGATACAGTATTTCGGCAATTTGGATAGGTTTATAGAGGTGTACCCTCGCTTTTTCAATCACCTTATCCAACGATTGCTTCGCTTCTTTTATGCTCATTTATAGATTCAAAAAATGATAGTTGTATGGTTTCTTTAACTGCCTCTTTTCTATTATTCAAAGCTTTCATCATCTCTCCTGCTATTGCTTCAATTACAGGAACAGAAACCGAATTCCCTGCTACCTTGCGTGATTGTGAATACGGAATATTAATTTTAAATGTATCAGGAAATCCTTGAAGCCTTAACATTTCCCTGTCAGTCAATCTTCTAACTCCATTCACAACAAGATAATTGTAACTCCCTCCTGCGCGTAAAGCACAAGAGTAGGGAAGTGCAGAAATATTTCCGCCGATGTTTTCGTGCCAGATAGATGGAAATGGAGGAGTTCCTTTTACCGCATTTATTCTTTTCTCTTTGAGTTGGTCAGATAGAAAATAACTTAACGGAACTTCTTCATCTTTCTGTAAAATCTCAACCAATGGCTTATAATAACCCAAAGGCTTAGGAAATTTAAAATAGATTGGGTCTTTGAAACCAACGATATAAATCCTCTCTCTCTTTTGGGGAACACCAAAGTCAAGTGAATTAAAAACTTTGTGGTAAACTGTATATCCAAGCCCTTTTAGCTTTTTCAAGATTACAGCAAATGTCTGGCCATTATCGTGAGTAGTCAGTCTTTTTACATTTTCAAGCAGGAAAGCTTTTGGTTTTTTTGCTTCCAAAATAGCTTCAATATTAAAAAATAGTGTTCCTCTTGTATCCGCAAAGCCAAGTCCTTTACCTGCAATACTAAAAGGCTGACAGGGAAACCCTGCCAATAAAATATCGTGGTCGGGAATGGCATGGGGAGCTATTTCATTAATATCACCAAAGGGTCTTTCGCCAAAATTTACTTCGTACATATCTTGTGCAGACTTATCCCATTCGGAAGAAAAGACTGTTTCACAACCATGAGCTTCAAAACCAAGTCTAATACCACCTATTCCTGCAAAAAGGTCTATTGTTTTATATTTTTTTGTCATTATAATTCATGAACTTTTCATTTTTGCATTAGTTCAACCCCAAAAACCCCGCAAATTTGACGCTTTAAAGACGAAAAGCCAAAAATGAACGTAACTTTGTGGCATGAATACCGTTACCGTTTACCCACCTACCACTCCTGTTCGCGCCGAGATCCAGTTGGCTTCTTCCAAAAGTGAGAGCAATCGCGCGCTGATTATCAACGCATTGACGAGTTTCAAAGGCACGCTTGACAACGTATCGTCGGCGCGTGATACGCAGACAATGCTCCGCCTGCTTCAATCGCCCGACGAAACCGCCGACGTACTCGACGCTGGCACAACCATGCGCTTTTTGACGGCCTATTTTGCTGCTACGGGCCAGCACAAAACCATGACGGGTACGCCGCGCATGTGCGAGCGACCCATCGGGATTTTGGTGGATGCGCTCCGTACCCTCGGCGCAGAAATAGCCTATTTGGGCAAAGACGGCTACCCGCCGCACCGCCTCAAAGGTTTTCAGTATTCGGGTCAAAATCGGGTAAGCGTGCGCGGCGATGTGAGTAGCCAATACATTTCGGCTTTGTTGATGATAGCCCCCACGTTGCCCGAGGGCATTGTCCTCGAACTCACGGGCGAGATTGGCTCGCGGCCTTACATTGAGATGACACTCCAACAAATGGCGGCTTTTGGCGTACAAGCCCAAGCCGACTGGCAAGCCAAAACCATCAGTGTACCCGCTGGTGCCTACACACCTACGCACTACGCGGTGGAGTCCGATTGGTCGGGGGCAAGCTACTGGTACAGCGTGGTGGCGTTGGCCAAAGAGGCCGAAGTAGAACTGTTGGGATTGAAACAAAACTCGCTACAAGGCGACAGCGCCATTGTCCAAATTATGGAAAATATGGGTGTGAAAAGCACCTTCACCGACCGTGGCGTGCATCTGACTAAAATTCCTTCACAAACGGCTTTCGCGTGGGATTTTACCGACTGCCCCGACTTGGCCCAAACCGTAGCCGCCTGCGCCGCTACCAAAGGTATCACCGTGACGATGACGGGTATCGAAAGCCTCAAAATCAAAGAAACCGACCGCGTCGCTGCCCTTCAAGCCGAACTACCTAAAATCGGCGGGGCGTTGGTGGAGGTGGAGGCGAATGTGAGGTATGAAGTGAGAAGTCGGCATAAACTCGACACGCTGTACTCGAAACTCGACACTGCGTTACTCGACACTTTACCTGTTATAGCCACTTACGACGACCACCGCATGGCGATGGCCTTTGCTCCCGTGGGCATAGTTTGTCCCGTGGCGATTGAAGAACCGCACGTAGTCGCCAAATCTTATCCGAGTTTTTGGGAGGATTTAAAAAAAGTGACCGAGGTGAAATAAGAACTTTCCGAAAGTTCTAAAACTTTCGGAAAGTTAAGCGTTCACTGCTTTGAAACTGACCACAGCGGCGTTTAGAAGTTAGGTTTGAGCATGTATTTGGAATAAAACTCGTCAATCACGGCCACGGCTTCGGAGGCGGTGTCCACGATGTTGAAGAGTTTGAGGTCTTCGGGGCTGATGTTGCGCTCTTGCTCAAGCATGGCTTCTTTGAGCCAATCTACGAGTCCACTCCAATATTTACGACCCACCAATACAATCGGAAAGCGACCGATTTTTTTGGTTTGGATAAGGGTCAAGGCTTCAAAAAGCTCGTCCAACGTGCCAAATCCCCCTGGCATGACCACAAACCCTTGGGCGTATTTGACAAACATCACCTTGCGAACAAAGAAAAAATCGAAATTGATGTTTTTGTCGGGGTCAATGTAGATGTTGGAATGTTGCTCAAAAGGCAACTTGATGTTTAGTCCCACCGATTTGCCGCCTTGCTGAAACGCCCCCTTGTTGCCCGCCTCCATGATACCAGGTCCACCGCCCGTGATGACACCGTAGCCATGACGCACGAGTTTGGCGGCGATTTCCTCGGTCATTTTATAGTAAGGATGGTCGGGTTTGGTACGGGCAGAGCCAAATATCGAAACGCAGGGACCAATTTTACCCAATTTGTCGAAACCCTCCACAAACTCGGCCAAGACCTTGAAAATGACCCAAGAGTCGGCGGTTTTGATTTCGTTCCAATTTCTATCTTCAAACGCTTCGCGGATTACTTTTTCTTCTTCGTGTAACAATTCTACTGCTGACATGATTTTACTGATTTTTGGGTTTTGTTAAAAAAATAGCTGTCTTAGTCCTTAAAAAACACGTTTTCGTGCCGAGTTGTTATGACTCCTGCCTAACTTTGCCTCTCTATTTTTGATGAAAGTAAGCAGGAAATCAATAACGCAAACATCTCTAAAAAAAGTTTAAAAATGTCCAGAAAAATTGCAATAGGCAGCGACCACGCAGGATTTCAGTTGAAGGAAATCGTCAAACAATGGCTACAACAAAGCGGCTACGAAATCAAAGATTATGGTACGTACAGCGCAGAGGCCGCCGATTACGCCGATTTTGCCCATCCCGTAGCTTCGGCGGTGGAGTCGGGAGAATTTGAGAAAGGGGTACTGGTATGCGGTAGCGGGCAGGGCGTAGCAATGACCGCCAACAAACACCAGCGTATTCGGGCGGCTCTGGTGTGGGACAAACCTTTGGCGGCCTTGGCGCGTCAGCACAACGACGCCAACGTCATCTGCCTGCCCGAGCGATTTATTGAAGAATCGGTAGCGTTGGAGTGCGTCGAGCTATTTCTCAATACTGATTTTGAAGGCGGGCGACACG
>JALOLW010000101.1 GCA_025455795.1 Spirosomataceae bacterium | reverse complement strand
GTTGTTGGAAGACGAAGAGATTGATTGCTGATTAGACAAAATGCCAAACGCCCCGCAAAACTGATTGTCTTGCGGGGCATTTGTTGTCAAAATCGTCAAAGTGGTGTGGATTAATAGTTGGACTTCATGGTTATTTTACGGATACGTATTGGCGAAATATCGCCTGACCTACACTAAATTCAAAACGATACTCCCCAGTTGTCAAGCGGTCGAGGTTGAAGACGGTACCCTCGGTGAGTTTGCCGTCGTACATCACCTCGCCAGTGTTGTTGGTGATAGTGATAGTAGTTGCAAGGGCGTTTTTAGAAACTACCTCAAAGCGATTCTGACCGTATAACTTAACGGTAGGTGCGCTTGCTTCTTGATAACTGTCTTGGTTGATTTCAACAGCACCATTTTTGATATTGAAACGCTGTACTGACCAAAAAGCCTCATTGGTGCAGTTCAAAGTATATTCGCCGTTGGGGAGTGCGTTGAGGTCAAAAAGTTTGACGATATTTTCGCCACTTTTCACCGTTCCTCTATACACACTCACGCCCTGATTGTCGGTCAGTTCTACGTCCATAACGCCACCTTTGGGTTGATTCACGCGAATCTCTACCTTTTTGGCGTCACGTTTTACCAACTTCACATCTTTGTAAAGAAGGTGGTTTTCGGCCATTGCACCTCCCGTGCTGGCCAACATCATAGCTGCAAATAGCGTCGAAAGCATTGTGTTCTTTTTCATTGTCTTAATGGTTTGTACCACTTGTGAACTTTGACGCTGCAAAGGTCCGGGGTTTTATTTTACCAAAAAATAGGGTACAATGCCCCTCTTCCCAAAGTGCTATTTGACGTTTATAGGTTTTCTTGGAATGTTGCAAAATTGAAATAGATAGGGGCAAAATGTACAATGACAGCTAAGATGAATCCCATTAAATTTTTCGACAAAATCGAAAGTTCTTTAAATAGTACAATGAAAATTGAAAAAGTGCAAAAAATGCCGCTCGGTTTTTCAATATTTTATCTTCTATCTTTACTATTATTTTCAGACTACTGATGAATCACCTTGATTATTTTCGATTGTTTCACCCCGTTCAGGAAGCCGATTGGCGGATGTTTGCTGCCCAACTCCGCCCTAAATTTTGTACGAAAGGCGAGGTACTTATCGTACCAGGGCAAGTACAGCGCGAGCTATATTTGGTAAAGAGCGGCGTCCAGATGTCGTTCTTCGATACCACCCACAAAACCCACGTGATGGCCTTCACATATCCTCCCAATTTGTGCGCTATCCCAGAATCATTTTTTTTTCAGACGCCATCGAAATATGCCCTCACTTGTCTCACTGATAGTGCGTTGGCGTGTATTCACTTCAATGACCTTCAGAATTTGTTTGATAAGTCTCAAAATATTGAAAGGTTGTTTAGACGCATGACCGAAGCGATTCTGTCGGGAGTCATTCAGCGTCACACAGAGCTTCATTCGCTAACGATAGAAGAACGCTATCGCGCTTTTTGTCAAAGAAGCCCTCATTTACTGCAAATAGTACCGCACAAATACATCGCTTCGTATTTGCACATTGACCCTACCAATTTCAGCAAGCTATACAATCAAGTGAAGATTTAGAATTGGTTTATACCAATATCCATGTTCGAAGGAGTCGCCACTTTTGTCCCAAAAAAACGACAATGGAAAATTATTGGCTTGATACAAACGAGTATCCTTTTTCGTCAAAATTCTTTGACATCAATGGTGTCCGACTTCACTACATTGACGAAGGTCAGGGTCCAATCCTCCTTTTTGTGCATGGCACACCCTCTTGGAGTTTTGATTTTAGGCATATCATCAAAAAACTCTCGTCGCATTTTAGGTGCGTTGCTATAGATCACATTGGTTTTGGGCTTTCTGACAAGCCTGAAAGGTATGATTATGCTACCCGTATGCACAGTGCTACATTGGAGCAGTTTATTGTGACTCAAAAACTACAAAATATTACGCTCGTTGTCCACGATTTTGGTGGGCCGATTGGCCTTCATGTCGCTATGCGTCATCCAGCCCTATTTTCGCGGTTCATTATATTCAACTCTTGGCTATGGAGTAGCCAAAACGACCCTGAGTTTATCAAAATGAGCAAAATCTTAAAAAGCCCGCTGCTACCGTTTTTGTACCGTTACTTGAATTTTTCGCCCCGATTTATACTGCCAAGGTCATTTGGCGAGCATCAGCTTCCAGCACAAACCTTGCGGCAATACACCCAACCTTTTGGAAAGCCAAGCCAACGAAACGGCGCGTTGGCTTTTGCTAAATCCTTGCTCAACGACCAAGATTGGTTTGGTGAGTTGTGGTCAAGAAAAGCGAATATTGCCGCCAAGCCAACCTTATTGATATGGGGCATGAAAGACCCCGTGATAAAACCCTATCAATTGGATAAGTTTTTATCAGGATTTCCTAACGCTCAAGTGTTACGATTGGAAACCTGCGGGCATTTTCCGCAAGAAGAACAGCCACAACAGGTTGTTGAGGCGATGAAGAAGTTTCTAAGCTGAGCCATTATCAGCGATTTTCTTCTAATTTTGGGGCAAATCTTGACCCAAAATGGAACAAAACCGTCGTCAATTTCTCAAACAAAGCGCCGCGCTTGGGGTTTTGAGTGTAGCGGATATTCCCTCAAACACCATGCGTACACAATATGACTTGATAGTGGTCGGGGCGGGTACGGCAGGAATGCCCTGTGCCATCGCCGCCGCCGAACGAGGCCGCCGAGTGCTGGTCGTCGAAAAAAGCGACAAAGCAGGTGGGACTCTCCACCTCACAGGTGGGCATTTGAGCGCGGGTGGCACGCGCCACCAACGTGCGCATGGTATAGAAGATAGCATCCAAGCCCACTACGACGACGTGATGCGCATCTCCAACGGTACTGCCCCCGCCGACATCGTCAAGCTCGCCGTGACCCAAGCCCCGCTGACGATTGATTGGCTCGATAGTTTAGGGTTTGAGTTTGCGCCAGAGTCGCCGCGCATCGTGTATGGACACGTACCGTACCGAGTGGCTCGCACGCAGTACGGAAAAGACGCGGGTGTTTCGATTTTCAAAGCCCTCAAACCGCTTTGGGACAAATACGTGACGAGTGGCCATATTGTCTTCATGCCCAACACTGAGCTGAAAGAATTGGTCGTTGAAAAGAAAAAAGTAGTGGGTGCCAGGGTGCAGCAAAAGTCTTCTGAATCAGTTGTTTATTACGCAAAAAGTGTTGTTTTAGCAACGGGAGGTTACGCCGCAAACCCCACGCTTTTTGCCCAAAAACACCCCAATCACCCACGCCTCATTACCACCGCCGCACCTACTTCTACGGGAGAGGGCATCGTTATTGCCGAGAAGGCTGGGGCGCAGTTTTGGAATACTGACACGCACATTTCGAGCCTTGGTGGGATTGAGTTTGAACCCAATACCCACCACGCTGACTTTTGGCAAGGTTGGGCGATGGTCTTCACGACGAGCTACCGCCCCGCACGGGAAATTTATGTCAATGACCACGGCAAACGCTTTATGGATGAATCAAACCCCGACCCTGACTACCGCGAAAGAGCCGTGGCCGAGCAACCACAGAAAAGGTTTTGGGTGATTTTTGACGAAAATGCCCTCACGGGCGACACTACCACCGCCAACGTCAGCACGGGTTATGTCAATGTGGATAAAACCAAAACCGCTGCACCAATGGCCATTGTACCCAAATGGAGCGTGGCCCAAATCAAACAGTACGCCACCGAAGGAAAGTTTCTATGGGCAGCCCCAACGATAGAGGCATTGGCCCAAAAAACGGGCTTGCCCGTGGCCGAACTACACGCGACAGTCACAGCATACAATGGTTTTGTGCAGAATAACATAGATGCCGAATTTGGCCGCAAAGACCTGAAAAACAGCGTTTCACAAGCTCCGTTTTATGCACTTTTGACGTATGCCACTTCGTTGATTTCGTTTGGTGGTATCAAAACCAACGCCCAACTTCAAGTACTCAACCACCAAAATAAACCGATTGCTAATCTGTACGCCGCTGGCGAAATCCTCGGGGCAGGTGCTACCACGGGCAATGCCTTCTGCGGCGGAATGCTCGTCACGCCCGCCCTCAGTTTTGGACGATTATTGGGGCAACGGTTGTGAAAGTTTGAACCATCATTCACTCATTTCCACAGTCACGCATTCGCTCATTCACGCATTCGCTCATTCACGCATTCGCTCATTCACGCATTCGCTCATTCACGCATTCATTCATTCACATATGCAAACCATAACCGAAAAAATACTTTCAGCTCATACTACCCGTAAAGTCTATGCCGACGAGTTGGCGATAGTCCACGTGGACGGCATCATGGCCACCGACACCACCGCACCTATGGCTCTCAAAGCGTTTCGGGAGATGGGTGGCCAAAAAGTGTGGGACAAAAACAAAATGTGGCTCATCATAGACCACGCGGCCCCCGCCCCCAACGAGCGCATCGGCAATCTCCACAAACTCATGCGTGATTTTGCCACGGAGCAAGACATCAAACTCTACGATGTGGGCGAGGGGATATGCCACCAAATTGTCGTGGACCAAGACCACGTGCGGCCAGGGCAGATTTTTATCGGGGCTGACTCGCACACCTGCACATACGGCGCGCTCAACGCTTTCTCGACGGGCGTAGGCTCAACCGACTTGGCGGCCATCATGCTCAAGGGCAAAACTTGGCTTAAAGTACCTCGAACCATCAAAATCGTATTGAATGGCCGCTTGCAAGCGGGGGTATCGGCCAAAGACGTGATTTTGTTTTTGGCCAAACAACTCACCATCGAAGGAGCTACCTACCAAGCCATTGAGTTTCACGGGCCTGTGGTAGAGCGCATGACGCTGGCGAGCCGCATGACAATGTGCAACATGGTGATTGAGATGGGCGCAAAAAATGGGGTGTGTCATCCCAAAGGATTGCAGTTACCCTACCAATGGACACCCATCACGCCCGACGAAGGCGCGGTGTATGAGCAAGTTTTGGAATACGATTTGAGCGATTTGAAGCCGCAGTTGGCGTTTCCACACTCGCCTGACAACGTTCACGACATCCACCAAGCCCTCGGTACGCCCATTCAGTACGCTTTTATCGGGAGCTGTACCAACGCTCGCCTGGAAGATTTGCAGGTAGCGGCAGGGATTCTCAAAGACAAGCACATCGCGCAGGGAGTGCGATTGCTCATCGCCCCCGCTTCCAACAAAGTATTCATGGATGCTCTCGCCGACGGTACTGCCCAAACCCTCATGCACGCGGGGGCGAAGTTCATCACGTCGGGCTGTGGGCCGTGCGTAGGCTCACATTTGGGCGTACCTGGCGACGGCGAAACGGTTATCAGTAGCACCAATCGCAATTTCAAGGGTCGTATGGGCAACCCCAACGCCAACGTCTATCTTAGTTCACCTGCCGTGGTAGCGGCGTCGGCGTTGAAAGGCGAAATAGCTTTGCCCGTTTAGAATTGGACTACACGAAATTTTAAAATTGGCAGCAAACAGTAGTCCAATAAAACGCTTCCTTTGTCAAAAAATAGCAATCCAATGATGACTCCAACACCCCGCACGACCCCAAGCCGTTTGGCCAAACGCGCTCATTTTGACGAAGCTACAATTTATTCAATTCTTGACGAAGCTCTTTTTTGCACTGTCAGTACAGTGATAGACGGACAGCCCTTTGCCATTCCTACGGCTTTTGTTCGATACGACGATGCGCTTTACATCCACGGCTCGGTTGGGAGTCATTTTGTCCGTACCATCGAGGGTGGGGCGCCCGTGTGCATCACTGTCATGCTCGCCGACGCGCTCGTGGTAGCCAAATCGGCCTTTCATCACTCGGTCAATTACCGCTCGGTCGTAGTGTTTGGAGCAGCGACCAAAGTAGAAGACTACCAACAAAAAGTGGAAGTTTTGAAGTGGTTTACCGAAAAAATTGTCCCTGATAGCTGGGGTTACCTACGGCCTATCACCGAAAGCGAAGTTCGCAAAACGACCGTATTGGCCTTCCCGCTCCACGAAGCATCGGCCAAAGTCCGCACAGGGATGCCCAACGACGACGAAGAAGACCAAGCCTTGCCGATTTGGTCGGGGCTGATTCCCCTGCTCGGTGGGCGTGGCGCAGCGATTGCCGACAATCTGAGCCAAAATATCCCTTTACCGAATCATTTACAGTAAGACGGAACAAGGAGGAATGGAAAAAGGATTCTGTCACCTCATAGGATGCCCCGTCCATTTTCTAAAATTCCCTGTTTTTTTGTCATTACGGCATTTGTTATTCTTTAATTTGTTAGTTTTGCTGAAAACCCGAATAATCATGTATGCTTCTGTCAATGGAGTTTTTGAAGATGGGCGTTTGATATTGCTCGAATCACCTCCAACCACCAAAAAGTCAAAAGTAGTAGTAACTTTTTTGGAAGAGTTGGATACTTTACCAAAATCAACAACGCGCAAACGGCCTTTTGGTATCGCCAAAGGAACTATCCAATTAAGTGATGATTTCAACGAACCCCTCGACGATTTGAAAGAGTATATGTAATGAGGATACTACTTGATACTCACGCTTTGTTGTGGTTTATTGAGGGCGACGCCAAACTTTCTGTTCGTGCCAAAGACCTTATTCAGGACACCCAAAATGAGGTTTTCGTAAGTATGGCCTCGTTTTTTGAGATGGCAATCAAGTTGCGACTACAAAAACTAAAACTGACGAAATCACTTAGTGAAATATATCACGATGTTCTAATATCTGAGATTGGTATTTTACCCATCAACCAATTTCATGTTTTTAATTACGAAAACATACCCCTTATTGATACTCATCGTGACCCATTTGATAGGATGTTAATTGCAACCGCTCAGTATGAAAAATTAGTTCTTATTTCTATTGATGATAAATTTGCCCATTATACCGATGTAATAACAGTGATTTGGTAAATCCTACATGAAACAATCTAATAGCGGTATTTTGACCGATACATTAATTTCTTTGATGAAATCAAAGTATAGCCATGTTTCCAAATAAAATAAGCCTGAGCGACGCTACCCAAAAGCTCAACCAACATTCCGAAGAATTTTTGCTACTGTTCCAAAACAAAGCGTTGGATTTGGAGCTTTACAAGCCTCACTTGGTGGACAAACAGCAACCCCATACCCGCGACGAGGCCTATATCATCGCCACGGGTACCGCTATTTTTGAGTTGGAAGGTCAGACCACCGAAGTCAAGGCGGGAGACTTTTTGTTTGTACCAGCGTATGCCCCGCACAAGTTTGTGCAGTTCAGCGAAGATTTCTCCACTTGGGTGATTTTTTTCGGTTGACCGTCTATCGCGCGCCAAAAATCGCACTGCCCACGCGCACGAGTGTGCTACCTTCTTCGACGGCGATGAGATAGTCGCCGCTCATGCCCATCGAAATTTCTGTGAGTTGCACCGCACGATGAGTCGGCATAGAAGAAAGTTTGTCAAAGAAACGTTTGAGATTTTTGAACTCTTGGCGTACTTGGGTGGCATCGTCGGTGTTGGAGGCCATGCCCATCAGTCCTACAATGCGTACGTTTTGTAAACCATCAAATGCGGCCGATTGCAGCAAGGCCACCGCTTCTTCTTCCGACAGCCCAAATTTAGTTTCTTCTTGGGCAATAAATATTTGCAACAAACAATCTATAACACGCTCACATTTAGCGGCTTGCTTGTTGACTTCTTCCAATAGTTTGAGGCTATCTATGGAGTGAATCATGCCCACAAAAGGCGCGATGTACTTCACTTTGTTGGTTTGGAGGTGGCCTATCAAATGCCACTCGATGTCTTTGGGCATCTGTTCGTACTTCGTTACCATTTCTTGCACCTTATTTTCGCCGTAGCGTTTAAATCCCGCCTTGTATGCCTCCATCAGCATAGCTACGGGTTTGGTTTTGGTGACAGCGATGAGTTGTGCTTTTGGGGCAATCTCGGCTTCTATTCTGGCAATATTTTCGGCGATAGACATGAGTGAATAATGAGTGAATGCAGGAATACGTGAATGAGTGGATGCGGATGGTGCGACGATAATAGGTCGTTTCTCAAAAATCCAAGTGACAGTTGAGCCATTCTTCGTCGAAGCGCGTACCGTATTTTTTGTAAAAATTGATGGCAGGTTCATTCCAGTCAAGCACTTGCCACATCATGCCCGTGCAGTGCGTCGCTTTGGCTTCTTCGATGGTGGCATCAAAGAGCAACTTGCCCAATCCATGCCCGCGCATAGCCTCCTTCACGACGAGGTCTTCGAGGTAGAGGCGTTTGCCTTTCCAAGTAGAGTACCGATAATAGTACAACGAAATCCCGACAATGCGCCCGTCGGCCTCGGCCACGTAAAACCCAAAAACAGGGTCCGTGCCAAAACCGTCATGGAGCATCATTTCGGGGGTGTTGGTCACTTGGTCAGCGGCTTTTTCGTACTCAGCCAGTTCTTTGACCAGTTCAAAAACGTGGGGAATGTCGGCAGGGATACCTTTGCGAATGGTAAAAGTCATATTTGTTGGGAATGTATATTTTCAAAAACAACACTCGCCTAAAACAGTTCATCTACTGTATTAGAAAATCTTTGAATGTCGCTTTTTCAAGCATAAGCAGTTCCTATAATCCTGATAATCATCCCTCTTTTTCGATGAAACGAATCGCTAATTTCACAACAGTAGCTTCCATTTTTTGGGTTTTGCTGCCCTCAATCGCTCGGACCCAAACCGCGCCCGAACTTTGTCAGGGGCCGTATTTTACCGAAGAACAAGGCAAGACTTTTTTGGCACAAAATCGCCCTCAATCGTTGGCAGATTGGGAAAAACGAGCGGAACAAATCAGGGATAATATTTTGGAAGGAGGGGAGTTGAAAGCACTTCCACCAACCCCAAACTCAAAACTTATCACGCATAGTCGCAAAGAAATGGCGGGCTATACAGTTGAAAACGTGGCCTTTGAGAGTGTAGGTGGTTATTGGGTAACGGGCAATCTTTATCGCCCCCTCCACCAAAAAGGGCCGTTTGCAGCGGTGCTTTGCACGCACGGACACCTACGCAACGCCGCCGAGTCGAGGGTACATCAGCAGATGCAGTACCGCTGCGGCAATCTCGCCCGCATGGGGGCAGTGGTGCTGGCCATAGACATGATTGGCTACGGCGATTCGCCGCAGTGTGACCACAAAATTCCGAAAGCGTTTAAACTCCAAAGCATCAACAGCCGCAGGGCGTTGGATGTATTGTTGGCGTTGCCCGACATTGACCCTGCGCGGGTGGCCGTCACGGGTGAGTCGGGTGGAGGTACGCAGACGTTTATGCTCACCGCCCTCGACCCGCGCGTCAAAGTAGCCGTGCCTGTGGTGATGGTGTCGGCGCATTTTTTTGGCGGCTGTGTGTGCGAAAGCGGGATGCCAGTGCATAAAAAAGGCGCATTTCAGACCAACAACGTCGAGATTGCCGCCCTTGCCGCTCCACGCCCGATGCTTATTGTGTCGGACGGTGACGATTGGACTAAACACAACCCTACGGTAGAGTTTCCTCATTTACAGCACATTTATGGGCTTTATGGCAAAACTGTCAACATAGAAAACGCCCATTTTGCCGCCGAAAAGCACGATTATGGCCCTTCCAAACGTGCGGCCATGTACCGATTTTTGGCAAAACACCTCCGTTTGGATTTGAGCAAAGTGACCCAAGCCGATGGTAGCATTGACGAAAGTGCTGTCCGGCTGTTGTCCAAAGAAGAACTGACCGTTTTTGATGCCGCGCACCCGCGTCCCGCGTCAGCCGTCATGGGCGACGAAGGCGTATCGGCGTTGTTGAAGTAAAAATGATAGAAGTTTTTGCTTCGATTGGTAGTAAATTCAGTGTAAAATTTAAAAAATCTATAACCCACCCGTTCAGATGATACATTCCGACGCCGTCGTTTTGGGGCTTTTGATGGTAATCTTGTCTTTGATTTTCTACACATCATCACTCAAAAATCGTTTTTGGGTACGCTTCTATGCCGTCGTTCCACCACTTCTATTGTGTTATTTTATCCCAGGACTACTCAACTCGTTTGGTGTTGTTTCGGGGGAAGATTCCCAACTTTACCCAGTCGTATCACAGTATTTTCTACCTGCTTGTTTGGTGTATTTTACGCTGGGCATGGACTTCAAAGCCGTGGTGCGCCTCGGCCCCAAAGCTTTGATTGTATTTTTGGCAGGTACAGTAGGGATTATGGTAGGAGGGCCATTGGCGGTGTGGATTGTCAAAAACATCAGTCCTGAAACCGTGGGTGGCACTGGTGCGGAGGCTGTA
>JALOLW010000522.1 GCA_025455795.1 Spirosomataceae bacterium | reverse complement strand
ACGCGCCCTGTTTCCGAAGATGAGCGCATCGCCGACGAAACCAACACCGCCCCTACGGGCGCACTCCAAGCGATGGATTAAACAAATTCTTATATCTTTGCCTTTCTCCTTCCTAAACCCAACCTGTGACCAACGCTGAGTTTGAAATACTTTACAAAAAGTACAAAAACCGTGTCTATAACACGGCCTTGTCGTACTTGCAGCAAGCCGAAGACGCCGAGGAGGTGGCTCAGGATGTGTTTGTGGAAGTGTTTCGCTCACAACAGACTTTTCGGCAAGAAGCCGATATTGGCACGTGGATTTATCGAATTGCCATCAACAAATCGTTGGATTTTCTTCGGCACAAAACCCGCCAAAAACGGTTTGCATTTTTGACCAATTTGTTTCACCAAGAAACCGACGAAATCATCCACGACCCGCCTGATTTTCAACACCCTGGGGTGCTTTTGGAACAAAAAGAAAACGCGACGTACTTGTTCAAAGCCCTCAATGAACTCCCCGAAACGCAAAAAACGGCCTTTATTTTGACCCAAATTGAAGACCTCAGCTACGCCGAAACCGCCAAAGTGATGGATGTAACGGTGGCGTCGGTAGAAGCACTTTTGCACCGAGGCAAACAGAGTTTACGAAAAAAATTAGAAAAATATTACAGGTCTTAGCGAAGGTTTGGGAGAGAAATAACGTCATAATCTCAGCAAGAGGTTAAACAAGACAACATGACACAACTTTACAACCACCGCTTCGGCGGTTTTGACGATGGAAAAGCAAGAATGGCTCAACAACGTGCTGAACAGCACCCAGGGGATACAACGAGCGGAAGCCCCCGATAGCTTGTGGGTAAAAATCCAACAAGAACTCAAAAACGAAGTCAAAGTCATCGCAATGGTGCCACGACGCACGGTGTGGTTGGCGGCGGCATCGGTGGCATTGTTGATTCTGCTCAATTTGGTGGCAGTGCGCAGCTATCATCCCACCCAGAAAATGACAGCCCTCGAAGCACTCATGGCCGAGTATCAGTTGAGCGCCGAAAACCTATCCATGCCATGAAACGCGAAACACTACTCACGCTCACGGTCGGGGTGTTGCTCCTCCTCAACTTAGGGACGATTGGCTACCTTTTTTTGCGCGACCAGCGGCCCCAAGGCGGCAGGCCAGATAAGCTCATTGTGGAGGGCTTGAAACTTACGCCTCCGCAAGTGGAGCAGTTTGAGGTACTTAAAGATGAACACCGTACCAAAATGTTTCAGAATGATTCCTACCAACGAGGTTATCAGCAAGAACTGTGGGCGTTGCTCCGCTCCGACACCCCCGATACAACACAAGCCCGTACACTCATCAATCAGTGGCTCACCCTCGAAGGCAACAAACGGGTGGCGACTTTTGACCACTTCCGCAAGATACGACTGATGTGTACGCCCGAGCAGCGTGTTCTTTTTGACACCTTGATTTTAGACATTGGCAAAGCCATGATGCCCATGCCCAGAAGCCCACAAAGGCGGCCTTTGTAGTAAATGCAGGAATGATTAAATGTAAGGCTTACTCGCTCGATAGAGAGTATGCCTTTTCAATGATTTTTTGAGGCGTTTTTCCGTACATCTAAATTCTGAAAATAAAACAGTCGAATGGTATCAAAACTTCGGTAACGGCTGCCCGCCCCCAACTGCTGATAGACATTCATGTAGCCCACTTGCAAGTTGGAGTGCGCGCCCGTTTGGTAAGAAATCCCCGCAAAGAAGCGGTTTTGGTCAAACGTGTTATAGACTATTTTTCGGCTCAAATTGACAAATATTTCGTTGTTGATAGCCACAAAAAAAGTCTTGGGAACGATGCCTTTTTTGCTCAACGGAAGGTTAAGCATGTAGTTAAATCGCAAGCGCGTATCAAACCGATAGCCCTCGGCCAACTCGCTGTCGTTCTTGATGTTGCGCCGCCAGCGTTCTTCGAGGCGCAGCCACTGCATAGTGCGAACTTTGCCGTATTTGGTGTGTAGCTGCAACTGCTGCCACATCCGATGCTCGGGCATGGAGATGTTGGCGTGGCCTTCTTCGGGAAAATGATTGATAAAATTGTAGCCATTAGTCAGTTTCAAATCGTCGGTCAAGTAGTACATCAACCCCGCCCGAAACAAAAATTTGGACGGTGCGCCCACAAAATCGTCGGTAGCTCTCGCATGTATATCCGCCCACAGCCCCCACTTGTCAGTAAGGCGGGTTTGGTTGAAATAGCCCAACCAAAGTTGATTTTCTTGGATGACTTGTTTCTGCGTTTGTGCATACAAATGGGTTAAATTAAACCCCCAAAAAATGGCCAAAATAATGTGCTTCATGTTATTGTTAAAGTTACTTTTACGAGTCCAACAATCGTTTTTAGTCTGACAATGAGCCTATTGAGCCGCTCCTCGTTCTCCAATTGTAGCCTTAATTTTCCCACCGACCGCACCCCGTCGGCCTCAAAAGTAGCCCCTTCAATATGCCCGTATTGGGCCACGGTTTCGCTGACTTCATGCACAAAACCCACGCGGTCGAAGCCCAATATTTCGAGTTGTGTTTGCATTTTCGATTCGACAGTAATTTATTTTCTTTCCGCATCAAGCGGAAAGATACACGATTTTAAAAACTATATCTCAACGTAATGCCGTAGGTTTTGGGGTCGCCCAAGATGCCTGCATACTGACCCGCGCTGCCGGGGGCGGCCAAAAGTTGCTCAAAATAGTTTTGGTTGCCCAAGTTTCTGCCCCAC
>JALOLW010000521.1 GCA_025455795.1 Spirosomataceae bacterium | reverse complement strand
AACTATAACGGTCGTTGCGCCAGGGATAGGCAGTATTGGAGTATCCTCTCTCTTCCCAAAAACCGCGTTTGTCTCTGGTCATAAATTCGATGCGTTTGATCCACTTTGAGCCTTTCCATGCGTATAACTGCGGCGTAATCATCCGCACGGGACCGCCGTGTTCTTTGGGGAGAGGCTCGCCATAGACGGTATGTGCCAGCAGGACGTCGGGTTTGAGGGCTTCTTCGAGCGACACGTTGGTGGTATAAGTATCGTAGCCGTAGCACATCAAGTGGGTGGCTGTCTCTTTTGGCTGTACGAGAGCCGCCAAGTCCACCAAGCGCACCCCTACCCAAGGAACATCGAGTTTCGACCAAGTAGTAACACAGTGAAAATCAGACACATCTTCGGTCTGTGGCAGTGCCATGAAGTCGTCCCAAGTGAGTATCATTGGCTGTTCTACTTCACCGTCTATGTACAGCCGCCAACGGTCGAGGGTAAGGTTGGGGTGATAGCCCAAGTCCAAGACGGGCCATTTGGTCGTGATGGTCTGCCCAACGGGTACTTGGGGCATTCCGTGGCGATTGGCGTCGCCGTGTCCCATCGGGCGGGCATCTGCCACGGAGGGGGTATTGTTCATTTTTTCCTCAAAACGCGCTTTGAGTTTCATGCGCGCTTCGATGATGCGTTCTAACTTTTGGTTTTCCTCCATTTTTTGAGCGTAAATATCTTTATGGAGTAAACAACTTGCAAGCACAAAAGTTCGAGAACTTGTTAGGAAGCATTTGTCGAGACCGACCGATGATGAAGCACGTCCAAATCCCACGGTTGGGCCGTGTCATACAGTAGATAGCCGTTTTGTATCGTCAGCGGACTGTTGATATTGTTGTGATACAGTTGGCCCGTTCCCAGCCCTTGCGGCAGCGGATTGTTGAAGTTGGCGGTGTATTGAGCGATGGCGTTGAGGCCAATGTTTGATTCAAGGGCTGAAGTCACCCACCACTCAATTCCCAAGCGTTGGGCAATTTCTATCCATTCGTTGCAAGCATCAAACCCACCCAAAAGCGTAGGTTTGAGGATAATGTACTGTGGCTGAGTGGCTTTCAAAAGGTTTTTCTTAGCCACGTAGTCGTTCAAGCCGATGAGCTCTTCGTCAAGGGCAATGGCAATGGGCGAGGTCTCGCAGAGTGCGGCCATGAGTGCCTTTTGCTGGGGCTTGATGGGCTGTTCTATCGAATGAATGTCAAACTCCGCCAAGCGTTGGAGTTTTTGGTGAACGTTGTGGGCGTCGAAAGCCCCGTTGGCGTCCAAACGGATACCGATTTCTTGGTTTGAAAAATGCCGCCGAATATGCCCCAAAATGGCACATTCTTGGGCAAAATCTATGGCTCCTACCTTGATTTTGATGGTATCGAAGCCCGATTCGATTTTTGATTCGACTTGTTGAAGCATAAAATCAAAATCGCCCATCCATACGAGTCCGTTGATGGGAATGGTGCGTTTGCCTTCGCTAAAATCATTCTCAAAAACGACGCGCTTGCCGCCGTTGAGATAATCGAGCAAAGCCATTTCAAAGCCACACCGAATAGAAGGCCAAGCGGAATCTATGAGTTGCCCCAAAATAATCGGAATATTCCAACTAAAAATCTCCAAATCAAGCCGATTGAATTGCAGGCATATTTGCTCCAACTGCGCCTCAAAGTCGGGGCGGTCGTCTGTACTCAATCCTACCAACGGTCCACACTCGCCGATACCCAACACTTCTGGCTGGTCGGTATCATAAATTTTAATATACCATGAAATCTTTTGCGTGAGGACTCCTCTCGAAGTACCTGCTTCGAAGCGAAAATCAAGTTGATATGGCTGATAATGAGCGCGTAAAGGCATTGGGGTGTCGAAAGAGGGTAAAATTAGCCCGCCAATTTAGGCAAAAGTTTGTACCTTGTACGCACAATCGTTAAGAAAATGTTAATAAATTTATCCAAAGGTTTCAAATGGCTACTTTGGCCGTTTAGCGTTGTTTTCACATTTGTGGTTTGGATTCGTAATTATTTGTACAACAAGGGGTTGTTAGAAGTATATCAATCCGACATATTTACCATCAATATTGGCAATCTGACCGTGGGCGGAACGGGCAAAACACCCCACATTGAGTACCTTGTTCGGTTACTTTCACCTGCATTCAAGGTGGCGGTGTTGAGTCGTGGGTATGGTCGGCAAACGACGGGCTTTCGAGCCGCTACTGCCACTTCAAGTGCTGCCGAACTGGGCGACGAACCACTCCAAATTTTTCAAAAGTTTGACGGTAATATTCCTGTATTTGTGTGCGAAAAAAGAGCAGAAGGACTTCGGCAAATTGAGCAGCGCTCCCCCCAAACTCAACTCGTTTTGCTCGACGACGCTTTTCAGCACCGTGCTGTCAAACCTCATTTCAATATTTTACTGACCGATTATAAGCGATTGTTCTACGAAGATTTTGTTCTGCCCGTTGGGCTGTTGCGAGAACCCAAGCAAGGTGCCAAACGGGCCGACGCTGTGGTGGTAAGCAAGTGTCCGTCACATCTTTCAGGACACGAAAAAGAACGAATCACCGCCCAAATCAAGCAATACGTGAAAGCGCAAATACCTGTTTTTTTCTCGACCTTCGATTATAATACGCCACGGCCTTATTTTGAGGCCGACCTTCACTCCTCTCCGCCGTCTTCTTTTTGGTTGCTGTCGGGTATAGCCCAGCCGCAGTTGTTTGAAGACGCTGCGGTT
>JALOLW010000100.1 GCA_025455795.1 Spirosomataceae bacterium | reverse complement strand
CTCAGTTTGATTTCTCCTTTTTTGCCTTCTGGAAAAGCATATTTCAAAGAATTGGTCAGCAGTTCGTTCACACTCAAGCCCACAGGCACGGCAGTGTCCACGTCCAGTTGCAACTCTTTCATGTCAATATTTACGGCTATTCGCTCGGTTTCATTATAAGAATCCAAGATATTTTCGCACAGATTCTGAAAGTAGTTTTTCATTTCGATAAACGCCAAATGCTCTGATTGATAGAGTTTTTGGTGTAAAATGCCCATACTCTGCACCCGATTTTGGCTCGCCAGCATGGCATCTTGCAGGTCGGGGTCTTCGATTTTGGCCGATTGCAGGGCCAACAAACTCGACACCACCTCCAAATTGTTCTTGACGCGGTGATGAATCTCTTTGAGCAGCAACTCGTTCTCGGCGTTTCGCTTGTCGAGTTGCGCGTTGGTGATTTCCAGGTTTTTGTTCAGTGTTTGGAGTTGAAGATTCCGCTTCATGTTGTTGCGATAGGTAAAAAACAGACCGCCCAACAGCAAAATCAACAAGCCACCAATGACGAAACTCAACGTCTGAATTTTGTTTTGTTGCTGAATTTGCCCTGACTGCGAAGCAATGGTTTGGTCTTTTTGCTCGGTCTCGTACTTGACCCGCAATTCGTTTCGGAGCGATTTGGCTTCTTCTTGCAGAGAGTTGATTGCTATATCTTTGCCGCTTGCCATGTAGATATAGGCCGAATCCGCCTGACCAAGAGCTTTCCATGACTCAGCCATCCAGATATTATGTTGGGTTAATTCTTCTGGATTGTTCACTTTTTTGCCTTTAAAATGATGGATGTAATCTCTCAAATAAGGTATTGCCTGTGCGTGTTTTCCCTGCAAATGATAAATCCCCCCGATGCCACCTTTCCAACCGTTGGCTTTTTCGGCACCGTATTTTTGCTGCACGCCCTTCCACGAAAACATATAGTCTTCGAGGGCTTCGTCGTATCGCTTCAAGGATTGGTATATTTTGGCGCGCCACGACCGCACATTGAGCGTTTCGGCGATTTGGGTCTCTTGGGGCAGTTTTGAAATAAGCGAATACGCCTTATTGATGGCTTCTAAACTTTTCTGGGGCTGTTCAAGCTGTAAGTAAATGTTGTTGAGATTGAGCAAAGCCCTAATCAGTGGGTGATAATTTTTGTCTTTTTCGTAGGCTTCTACTACTATTTTGCTGTATTTTAGGGCTGATTCAAAATCTTTGGTATTTGAATACAAGATACTCAATGAAGAATGAATGGAGTTGATACCAGACTGAAAGCCAATGGATTGAGCTACTTTTAGTCCTTTGAAATACGCGATTTCGGCTTCTGCGTACTTTTGCATATCGTCCAAATCCATGCCCACCGTTCGGTACGCCCGACTGATGCGTTCTTTGTCATTGGTTAGAAGCAGCATCGTCAATGCCTGGTTGTCATAATGATAAATGGAGTCGTTGTTTTCGGAATTGATACTGCGATAGTGCCAACTCCCCAATTGTTGATAGGCTTTGGCCATGTACAGCGGGTCATTGGTGGCCTTGGCACGGGCCAATACTATCCACAATGCTTGTTTGATTTGGGCATCATGCTCACCGTTCATGTTACTTGTGGCGTCGTTTATTTTTACCAAAACTGTATCAAGCGGCAAAGACCGAAGCTCGTTGTCGGTGAGGAGTTGTTGGGGGGCGACGTTGTTGGTTTGGGCCTGTATGATGGAAGAGAAAAATAGCCCTGAAAACACCAAAAGAAGCGTTAGAAAAATAGGCTTAAAACGCAGACGAACTCCAGAAAAACAGCAAGAAAGCGAGGCGTTTACCATAACGGAATGATTGGGGGAAGAGTACGCGTTTAGGTTGATTGTCAAACAACAAAAGCCTAAAATGATGTTTAGTGTCGTTTAGGTTTAAGATGGCTGTAAAAGTAAATGAAAAATTCGAAAATTATGTACCTAAGCCCTTGCTTTTGGGTCAATCACATTCCCTTTGGCTCTACCATCACCACTTCTTCTTTGTCCACTATTACCTCGCCTTCGGCCAGTCCTTTGGGCTTTCTGACGTATTTTTTGGGGGTCACAATCACGGGGCAGAGCGTATCGGTGCGGCGTTTGGAGTACCAAGCCGCCAACTGCGCCGCCCGCTCAATCACGCTGTTGGGAAATTTCTTGCCTGCTTTGTGCTTTACCACCACGTGCGAGCCTGCCACGTCGCGGGCGTGAAGCCAAAGGTCTTCTTTGTAGGCGTATTTTTTGGTGAGGAGGTCGTTGTTTTTGGCGTTTTTGCCAATCCAAATCACGTAGCCTTCGTATTCGGTATGTTTGAAGAGTTGTGTGGGAGTGAGTTGCGGTGCTTCCGTAAAAATAGCGTTGGCTTTGAGGTATTTACGGAGTTCTTTGAGCGATTCGATGGCTTCTATGGCGGCATAATGTTGCCGAAAACCCGCCAACTCTGCCTCTCTTAGGCTGCTATTTTCTTGGAGTTTTTCGATTTCAATGCGCTCGTTTTTGGCTTTTCGGTAGTAGGTTTCAGCGTTGCGTTGGGGCGTCAGGTCGGGTTTAAGTTTGACATGAATATCTTGATTTCGATAAAAATCAAACAACGTCACGCGCTCGGCCCGCTCGGGGATTTGGTGGAGATTCGCCATCAAAATATGCCCAATTTCCTCGTTTTTTACGCCTTCGTCCATGTTGAGGAGTTTTGCGAGGGTTTCGTCGAGGTAGGTTTGGGCGCGTTGGATTCGTTTTTGCAGTACGCGCAGTGCTTCTCCTTTTTCGCGCTCAATGACGCTCGTTTTTTGGAAAGTTGTATAAAAATCATTGAGGGCCTCCATCGCGTTGGTGTGCGTGCGGAGAATGTCGCCAATCGGCACCATCGAAAGCGTTAGTTTATGCTCCCAACGGGTAAGGTGGAACGTAGGGTGGGAGAGGAGCGCGAGGAGAGATTGAAGCACCTCCCAGCCCCCAGCCCCCAGAGGGGGAATATTTAACTCCCCCTCTGGGGGCTGGGGGGCTAAATACGCATTGATTTCCTTCCCAAAAGTCGGGAACAGTTTGCGGTGGTCGCCGTTGGCCGCTTCAAAAGCCGCTTCCGATTGGTCAATCTCGCGGTCGAGTTGGTCTAACTGAAGCGCGTTGTCGCTTACCAACTTGTTGTGAAAGAGGTCAATAACGGCGTTTTCTTGAAACAACAAGACGTTGGAGCGATTGCCGAAAAGTTTGAACACCAACGTAAAGCCGTTTTCCAATTCCAGTCCAAAAGCGCGTTCATTCAGAAATTGTCGGACTCCTATTATTTCCAAATCGTAGAGATTTTCAAACAAATCCACGCTGTTTTGGCGGGCGCGGTTGAAGTCTTCGGGGAAATTCAAGCACGCGAAATCGGGACGAAGCGTAGCCCGAATATAAAACGGGCGGTAGTAGTTGTGTTTGCCCCGTGCGTGGGCCAGCACGATGACGAGTTCGTCTTTTTCTTGACTAAAACACTCCATAAACCGCAAGCCCACCACCTTGGGGCGGAGGGCTTGGGTCAAATGAAGTAGAAAATGATAATTTTGGTGCATTGATTACTTCTCCCGTACCAGCACTTCGTCAATCAGTCCGTATTCTTTGGCTTCAGAGGCGCGCATCCACTTGTCGCGGTCGGAGTCTTTTTCGATGGTTTCTACGGTTTGGCCCGTGTGATGTGCCAATATATCGTAGAGTTCACCGCGCAGTTTGACGATTTCGCGGGCGGTGATTTCGATGTCCACCGATTGCCCTTGTGCGCCACCCGACGGCTGGTGAATCATAATGCGGGCGTGGGGAAGTGCCGCCCGCTTGCCTGCCGCGCCTCCTGCGAGTAGCACCGCACCCATCGAAGCCGCAAGGCTCGTGCAGACAGTGGCCACGTCGGGGCGCACGTACTGCATGGTGTCATAAATACCGAGACCCGCATAAACCGAGCCACCGGGGCTGTTGAGGTACATGAGAATATCCTTTTTGGGGTCGGCTGACTCCAAAAACAACAACTGAGCCACGACGATGTTGGCGATTTGGTCATCTACGGGCAGGCCGAAGAAAATGATGCGGTCGGCCATGAGGCGCGAGAATACATCCACCTCGCGGAAATTCATCGGGCGCTCTTCAATGATGGCGCGGGTCATGTTTTCGACGGTGTGGTTCATGTAGCCATCTACGGTGAGGCCATTCATACCGAGGTGTTTTACGGCGTACTTTCTAAATTCTTGTCCGTGGTTCATACTATAAAAAAATTGGTTTGTTTAGTTCAATGGGTCTATTTTTTTCAATGACTGATTTTCTTTTGCTAATTTCCAGTTTTCCATCAAATCTGCTTGATGTAAAGAACACCATATTTTACATGAAAATGCGGGGGATTATGGTCATCGAAGTACATTTGAATTAATATTCCAAAAAAACGACTAATGGTAGGCATATTCAAGTTGATTTTCTTTCCATTGGTCAAAGGTTGTTTGTTTTATCTTAAAAAACAATGCATCAGGGCATACATCTATATCTTCAGTCCATGCGATAGCACCTGTTTCTGAATCTATATAGACATCGTCGAAAACATCAGGAGCTTCCCAAATAACAAATACGCCTTTGTGAGCAAGATGCGACAAGTCAGCTACACCTTGGGTACCATCTTCATAGTGAAGTTCTATTTTATACTTACCTACACTCTGAACTCGAACAGGTTTTGGAATCATGATAAAAATGGTTTTAGATTTCCAACGAAAATTCTTCTCTCTTGGTTCGTTGGACAAAATTGCAGAATTTAGCGTTTCATTGTTGTCAGTTTAACCAACAAATTATCAGTGGAAGCGAGAATAGCCATGCAGCATATCCTCCAAAGGCACGTTCCTGTGGCTGCTTTTGGGTACTGTCAAAGCCTTTGGGATAAGTATCAGTTTGATTTTGTCGTGACCCGCCCGCGCAGGTCAAAGTTTGGGGATTTTCGGGCGCAACCTCCTTTGCGTGAGAAGATTACTGTCAACGGTAATCTCAATCCGTACAATTTTCTCATCACGTACTTGCACGAAATCGCGCATTTGGAGGTGTATCGGGGCTATAAACGCAAGCAACCTGCCCACGGTGCGGCCTGGAAAAAACATTTTCAGCAGTTGCTCGTGCCAGTGATGAACGAAAGCACTTTTCCTGCTACGGTGTTGCAGCCACTGCTCAACTACGCCCGCGACCCCAAATATTCTACCGCTGCCGACGCTGCGCTGATGACGGCTCTCCGTGCCTTTGACCCTGCCTTTGTGTCCAATAATCCACAAAGTGACTTGGTTGAGGTGAGTGCATTGGCAGAGGGGGATGTGTTTAAACTCAATCAAAAAGTGTTTGTGCGAGGTACGCTGAGGCGCACGCGCGTCGTTTGTACTGAAAAGCGCACGCAGCGGCTCTACACGGTAGCCGCTCACGCACTGGTCGAAAAACTCGAAAAATAACGTGAGGATTTGTACTTTTCTGTCAATTTTTGGCTGGAAGCCTGCTAATAGTCGTCGCTCGCATCCATGCGAGCGACTGCTTGGGCTTGTTAATAGTGCGTTACAAACGCACGCCTCGCGTGGTGCGCGTTACAAACGCGCGCCATCCGTTTTCTACAAAGATTTCGCTTCTCAGAATCTTCAAAGCGGGCTGTTTCCGTCCTCCTTGCTTCGTTTCTCCATGTTCCGCTTTTCTTTTTGTCATCCCGACGTAGGAGGGTTTCAAAACAGGCTGTTTTCGTTCTCCTTTCTCCGTTTTTCCCTTCTCCTTTTCGCATTAACTCCCCCTGATTTATTTGCTCAAAATTCTGTCCTCTCCACGGGCCGATGGTTCAAAATAGGAGTGACGCAAACGGGTGTTTATAAAATTGATGCCAATTTCTTAAAAAAAGTAGGCATTGACCCTACCCAAATCAATCCGCGAAATTTGCGGCTTTACGGCAACGGTGGGGTCATGTTGCCCCAAGCCAACGCCGTCGGTCGCCCGCAAGACTTGATAGAAAACGCGGTACTGGTCAAAGGCGAAGCCGATGGAAAATTTGACGAAAGCGACGCGCTGTGGTTTTATGGTCAAAGCCCGCACGAAGTTCGGTACAATGCTACTCAAAAACGACTCGAACATCAACTCAATCCGTACAGCGACACGACTTTTTATTTTTTACAAATAGCTGATAGACAAGGATTAAGAATACAGTTGCAAAAAAGTGGCAACAGCGGCGCGACGCTCAACAGTTTTGACGATTATCTGTACCAAGAAAGCGAACTCTACAACCGTATTCAGTCGGGGCGTGAGTGGTGGGGCGCGTATTTTGGCACACAAACCCGACAAGAATTTACCGCCGATGTCAATGGTCTTTTGCCCAATTCCCCCGCGCTGCTGACCGTAGCGACGGTGGCCGCTGCCCAAGTCGAGACCAAGTTTTCGGTGGTCCTCAACGGGCAGGCGTTGGGTAGTCAAAGCATGGCCACCGTGAGTACGTTTCGGTACGATAGCAAAGGCCAACGTACCCAAAAAAGCTACGAGACTACCGTTTCTGCCAACACCACGCGGCTCGCGCTTGCCTTTACTTTTGACAAAGCGGGTCAGTCCAACGCCGATGGCTATTTGGATTTTTTTGGCGTACAGGTCAAGCGAAATTTGCAGCTTTATGACAAAACCACTGTTTTTCAAAACCTTAGCAGTCTTTCGCAAGATTCGGTGCGCTACACGATAGCGCAAGCCGACGCCCAAATGCAACTTTGGGACGTAACCGACCCCCTCCGCCCGCGCGAGCAGCAGTTTCGACTCAACGGGACGGACGCTATTTTTGGGGCGGCAGGGCGCAGTTTGCGGCGTTTTGCGGTATTTTTAGAAAATCACTTGCAAGAACCTGTTTCTGTTCAACCCGTTGCCAATCAAAACCTTAGGGCGATGGCTACGCCCAATTTGCTCATCGTGACTCCCGCGCGGTGGTGGCGACAAGCGCAGCGGTTGGCGGGTTTTCGGAGTCAAAACGACGGTCTTTCGGTGCAGGTTGTGACCCTGCCGCAGGTATTCAACGAGTTTTCGTCGGGTCGGCTTGACCCTACCGCGATTCGAGATTTTGTAAGACACATTTTCCAAAAACAACCCAACACACTTCAATATTTACTACTCTTTGGCGATGCGACTTACGACTATAAAAACATTTTCAAAGCCTTTTCCAACAAGGAGTTAGCCAGTTTTGTGCCTACCTACGAAAGCCGCGAATCGGCCCATCCCGTGTTGAGTTTTTCGTCGGATGATTACTTCGGTTTTCTCGAAACCGACGAGGGCGAATGGGAAGAAAACTTCACGGGGAATCACACCCTCGACATCGGTGTGGGGCGACTGCCCGTAAAAAGTGACACCGAAGCCGAAACGGTGGTCAATAAAATCATTCGATACGCCGCGCCCCGCACTCACGGCCCGTGGCGGCAGCGGGTGGCGTTTGTGGCCGACGACGGTGACAACAACCTCCACCAACAAGATGCCGAAGAACTTTCCAAAATCATTGCCCAAAACGCGCCCCAATACGACCTTCGCAAAGTCTATGTGGATGCGTTTCCGATTGTACAAACACCGCTCAAACGCGCTCCCAAAGTCAATGAAGCCGTGGATAAAAACATCAACGAGGGCGTTTTGGTGATGAACTACACGGGTCACGGCGGCGTGTCGGTCTGGGCCGACGAGCAAATCGTGACGCTCCAAGATTTACTCAACTGGCGCAGCATTGACAACATGCCGCTCGTCGTGACGGCTACTTGCGAGTTTGGTCGCTACGACAATCCCGCCGAAGTCTCGGGGGCCGAAGTGGCCGTACTCAACCCGCGTGGCGGAGCGATTGCGATGCTCACCACCGCGCGGCCTGTGTATGCAAGTACCAATTTCCTGCTCAACGACGCTTTTTATCGAACCCTTTTTCGCCCTATCAATGGCCAAATGCCACGCCTCGGCGACGTGATGCGCCTCACCAAAAACCAAAGTTTTAGCGGCGTATTCAATCGGAATTTTACCCTCCTCGGCGACCCTTCACTGAGACTCAATTACGCTGATTTACAGGTCAATATTTCGACCACTGACACACTAAAAGCAGGGAGACTGGTACGATTTGGGGGGGAGATTGTTCAAAATAATCAACTCAAAGCCGATTTCAATGGTACGGCTACGGTCACGGTGTTTGGACAAAACAATACCCGAAAAACACTCGGACAAGACGGCAGCCCAATAAGCTATCAGGCATACAATCAAAAACTTTTTGAGGGAAAAGTGAGCGTTAAGCAGGGGAAACTTACGGTGCTGTTTGTAGTACCCAAAGAAATCTCAACAACGCTGGGCTTTGGGCGAGTACAAGTGTATGCGTTGAGTACAGACAGCCTTATGGATGCGATGGGGGCCAACAATCGCGTTGTGGTGGGGGGCGTCGAACCCAACAACAACAACGATGCCAAACCGCCCAATTTGAATCTGTATCTCAACGATGAAAACTTTGTGGATGGCAGCACCACCGACGAAAATCCCGTATTGATGGCCCAACTTTTGGACGAAAACGGCCTAAATGTTTACAAAAATATGGTCGTCAGCCTCAACGATACGTTTTCGGTGGTGGTCAATGATTATTTTACGGCCAACAAAGACGATTACCAACGCGGAACATTGCGCTTTCCGTTTCAAAAACTCCCCGAGGGCATGTACGATTTGCGCTTGCAGGTGTTTGATACGTACAATAATTCAAGTACGGGAACGTTGAAGTTCAAAGTGAGTCCACAGGCCAATGTCCTCAAAAACGTCACTATTTACCCCAATCCACTGGTCGAAACGGCTGTTTTTCAGGCAGAACTATACAGCGAAGGCGACGACGTGGAGATACAAACGCAGATTTTTGACCTCAGTGGAAGACTCATTAAAACACATACAGAGACTTTTTACAACGCCGATTCCTCGCTGCAAGTGTATCGCTGGGACGGCACCAACATCCGAAACAGTAACGTGACAAATGGACTTTATCTGTGTCAAATAACGGCTCGTTCACTCACCAAAAATCAGCAAAACAGTACCGTTAGAAAACTCATGCTGTTAAAATAAGGCTTCACTCAATACAAATTCGTACTTTTGCAGTTCAGCAATGTAAACCAATACAAACAAGGTAAATATGTTAAGGAAACTTTCTCTTTTGTGCGCAGTAGCTTTTGGTTCGACTTTGACGGTCTATGCACAATTTAACGTAAACGGCCAAGATACCATCAACAATCCTATCAGTCCGTCGGTACCGTTTGCTGCTTTTACCCCTGACGCACGCAGTGCCGCAATGGGCGACGTGGGCGCAGCCATCAGTGCCGATGCCAACTCTACCTATTGGGGTGCCGCCAAACTCGTACACGCCGAAAAAAACTCGGGTCTTTCGCTCTCATATACGCCCTGGCTTCGCAATCTTACCGACGATATGTATTTTGCGTATTTGTCAGGTTTTAAGAAAATCGGTAAAAATCAAGCCTTCGGTGTCAGTTTGATGTATTTTGACCACGGGGTTTTTCAAGCTCGCAACAACTTCGGCACACTCCTCGGCGACTATTATTCCAACGAATTTTACGGGGCGGTGTCTTACTCGCGCAAATTGACCGATAATTTCTCAATGGGCGTGACGCTCAAATACCTCAACTCCAATTTGGCGAGTGGCGCGCCCGTACCTGGCGGAGGGGCTATCAAAGCTGCCCAAACTGCCGCAGGAGACATCAGTGCGTTTTACCAAAAAAACAACATAGACGAAGGCTCAGGACAAGGATGGAATCACGCCTTTGCTTTGATGCTCCAAAACATCGGTGGGAAGGTTAATTACGGCGGCAGCACGGCAGGATTTATTCCTACTACTTTCAAACTCGGCGTGGCCTCTACGCGCCACATAGATACGCACAACAAGTTTACGGTGGCTGTGGATGTCAATAAGTTGATGATTCCGACACCTCCTGTCAGAAATGCAAGCGGGGTGATTACGTCAGGCAAAGACCCCGACCGTGGTACTATCTCCGCCATGTTTAGCTCTTTTGGCGATGCCCCTGGCGGTTTTAGCGAAGAGCTTCGTGAGTTTATGATTGCGGCAGGCATGGAATATTGGTACAACGATGTGTTTGCGCTACGCGCGGGCTATTTCAACGAAGCCCGTACCAAAGGCGATCGTAAATATTTCCCAACAGTTTCCGTATTTCTTTGGTCATTGATATGTTCAAAAAACAAGTCGTAGAAGCCCCTGCCGACGAAGTAGAGGAATAGCAGAAAACACCTTTTTGGAAATAATTGAGCAAATCCCGTCTTTGAAAGGCGGGATTTTTTTTGTGGGGGGTGATTTAATCTGCTAGACGAAATACCGTACGATAATTTTTCTTGAAATTAATAGTGCCCATTGATAATTTTGTACGTAGGTAAATATATCCGCTCATCCTTACTATCATCATGAAACGAACATTTCTTTCTTTTGGATGTTACTTTTTTTTAGTCTCAATCCTCCAAGCTCAGACGCTGCTGATTCCGACGGGCAGCCAGTGGAAGTACTTTGATCAAGGCAATCACAATGAACCGATGTGGCGTTTTCCCTCTTTCAACGATGCGAGTTGGAGTACAGCGAACGCCGAATTGGGGTATGGGGATGGTGACGAAGCCACTGTTGTCAGTTTTGGTGGTAACGCCAACAACAAGCACATTACGACATATTTTCGGAAAAGTTTCAATCTTTCACAGGCAACGATTTTGGAAGGGCGCGTGAAAGTTGATGACGGGGTAGTGGTTTATCTGAATGGGACTGAGGTTTACCGCAACAACCTTCCCGCCCAAGTTACTCATAACACCCTTGCTTTGAATGCTGCTAATGAGAA
>JALOLW010000099.1 GCA_025455795.1 Spirosomataceae bacterium | reverse complement strand
GGAAACCACTTTATGTATAAATTTTTTGCGTTCTCTGACAATTTTTGTGGTACGTATATTCAACCTCACCCTAAATCCCTCTCCTGTCAGGAGAGGGACTATGTACTGCCCCCTTCTCCTGCCAGGAGAAGGGATGGGGATGAGGTTAGCCACAAAAATTGTCAGAGTTCCATTTTTTGCAGAGAAAAAAAGTACTTTTCAGTGCCTTTGTGGCACGCTCATTGGTAGTACGACTCAAAGTCGTGCCACCAATTAAAATTATATTCAGATGAAACTTTACACTTTTTCCTTCCAAAATCAAACCAAAATCGGTGCCAAAGTAGAAGGCCGTTTGGCCGATTTGACGGCATTGCTCGGTATTAAAACTATGACCGAACTTATCGAAAAATACGATACTTTGCCCATCACCAAAGCCATAGACAACGCGAGTGCGGACAAGTTTTTTGATTTTGAGGAAGTGGAAATCAAAATGCCCGTCACGCCCCAAACTGTCTGGTGTTCAGGGCTTAACTACAAAAGTCACGTATTGGAAAACCCCAATGCTAAGTTTTTGTCCGAACCGCGTTTTTTTGCTAAACTCCCCAACAGTCTCATCGGTCCCAACGAAGCCATTCTGCATCCTGGCGATGCGTTTCAGGTGGATTATGAAGTAGAATTTGCGGTGGTGTTGGGCAAAACTGCCTCGCGCCTGACCGAACCAAATGCGATGGAACACATCTTTGGCTACACGATTTTGCACGATGTGGGGGCGCGTTACATTCAGTTCAAAGACAACAACGAAATGATGGGCAAAAATTTCGATACCTTTTGTCCGATAGGGCCGTGCATCGTTACCAAAGACGAAATACCAGACCCCACCCAAGTGCGGCTTCGGACTCGCCTCAACGGCCAACTCATGCAAGACGGCTGCAACGACGAATGGCTTTTTAGCCTGCCGCATTTGCTCAGTTGGCTTACTATGGCCTGTACCCTGCGCGCAGGCGACATCGTAAGTACGGGTACGCCGATGGGGATTGGTTTTTTCCGAAATCCGCAGGTCTTTTTGAAAGACGGCGATGTGGTAGAATTGGAAATTCCTGAAATAGGCAAGCTCGTCAATCCGGTCGTAGCGGCGTCTTACCATAGATAGTCTTAGTGCGACTTTATGTGGACAGCAAAATATTTGACACCATAAAATTTACCAACAAAAACCTCACAAAAAAACGTGAAACAATACCTTCGTCTCAGCCCGTTATTGTTGCTTTGGATAGCTTATCAAAGCACTGTTTTTGCCCAAAATCTCAATCCTATTGCGAGCAAAAACCAAGTTGAAATATTTGATTTTCAGGAAATTACGCTCAATTTTAAAAAGCCTAATTCCAAACTCAACCCTTTCAAACAAGCCCAACTTACGGCTACTTTTACCGCCGAAAATGGAGATACCAAAACCGTAGAAGGCTTCTGCGACAGTCAAGATGGCAGCGTGTATCGGCTGCGATTTATGCCTGTCAAAGCGGGCAAATATCGTTTCGAGTTGAATTTTACCCAAAACAACAAAACCCAGAAAGCCAACGGCACTTTTGAGGCGGTAGCTGCCAAAAGAAAGGGCGTGTTGCGTTTGGATAAAGCCAATCCCGAACACTTTGTTTTTGACAATGGCGACCGCTATTTTTGGAACGGTACCACCGCTTATTGGATGCTTGGCCTCAAAAATGAAGCCGAAATCATGGCTTCGATTGACCGCTTGGCCAATTATGGCGTTAATCGTATTCGAGTGGCTATCAATGGCCGCGCCCACGGCGGTGACCGCTGGAGCGAACCCACGGTAGTCGAGTCCAAAAATTTCACCTTCAAACTCAACCCTTGGCTGGCCGAAAAACCCGATGATTTGGATGCGCCCAATTTTGACGTAACTCGCTTTGAAGTAGGACATTGGCAGAAACTTGACCGCCTCATCGCCAAAGCCCGCGAGCGCGGTATCATCGTTTCAATTATCTTTTACGTGGACGGCCTCGACCACGCCTGCGACCCTTTCAAAAAAACCAACATGGGCAATGAAGACGAACAAATGTACTATGCCTACGCAGCGGCGCGCTACTCGGCTTATGAAAATATCATGTGGGACATTGCCAATGAGTACCACCTCTTTCGCACGCCCGAATGGGCCGACAAAATGGGCAGTTTCCTCAAAAGCAAAGACCCTTACAATCACTTGATTTCGGTACACGGCAAAGCCGACTTTCCGTTTCGCAAATCGCCCTGGGTGGACGTTGTGATGTACCAAAGTTGGGATGAATGTGGCGGCTATGAATTTATGATGAACGCCAAACGCCTCCAAGCCGAAACGGGGCGGATTTTGCCCACCATCAACGAAGAATACGGCTACGAGGGCCACTACCCACCTTGGGGTTGCGGGGCAACCGCCTCCAAAACCCGCCCCGATGGCAGGTCGGGCTTGAATCGTAGTCAGTTGGCCTGGGAAATCTGCATGACGGGCGGCTACCAAACCACGGGCGAAACCGCCGAGTACGGTACGGGTGCGGGCGAAGACACGGGCGGTGGCTGGATCAACGGGCGCGGCAACGACAAAATGACCATGCTTCGCTACTACCAAATCATGAAAGAAGCCTTCGAGAAAACCAACTATTGGACGCTAAAACCCCGCTCCGAATTGATGAACGTGGGCAACCTGTGTTTGGCCAATGAGGGACAAGAGTACCTGATTTACAGCCGCTTACAGCACTGCCGTGTCAAGTTGGGCAAAGGCCAAAAATACAGCGTAACCATGATAAACCCCCAAACGGGTGAGTCGAAGTTGCTACCAGATGCCGATACTGACGCAGACAACGGCGCGTGGCAATACCGCCAAAACCTTACCCAACCGATGGTGTTTATTTTGAAGCGTATCCCGTAACCAAAATGCTATTGCTTAAATCCCTACCGCCTTCTTGAACTCGTCGTCGGTAGGTTTAATTTTGGAAGCAAAGAAATGCGTGAGCTTGCCATTTTCGTCAATGACGTACTTACAAAAGTTCCAAGTGGGTTTTTTGTCATTCCAACCGTTTTTGGCAGGATTTGAGAGCCACTGAAAAAGAGGATGCTGGTTGTCGCCAACGACATCAATTTTGGCAAACATCTGAAAATCAACGCCGTAGTTTTTCTGACAAAACGTGGCTATTTCCTCGTTTGAGCCTGACTCTTGCGCTCCAAAGTTGTTGGCAGGAAAGCCCAAAACCACGATTTTGTCACCGTATTTCTCGTGAAATGCTTGCCAATCAGCGTATTGCGGCGTGTAGCCGCAGGCTGAGGCCACGTTGATAAGCACAATCTTCTTGCCTTTGTAGCGGCTCAACGAAATTTCTTCTTTGCCCATGAGGGCTTTCATCTTAAAATCGTACACCGACGTCGCCGGGGCGACGTTTGCGGTATTGGTTTGTATTTCTTTCTTGTCGGCAAAAATGCCGTTAATCAGTGACATCAACATAATAACGAGTGCTTTGATGGTTTCCATTGTGATTTTGAAAATTCTTTGTTTGTGTAACGGATTGTAGTGGTGAATTGTTCAAAAAGACTCCGATTGCCGCTGTTACTCACTTTGCCCCAATTCTTCCAAAAACAGTTGGCGGACGTCGGTGATGCGGCTGTCCAAGGTGTCGAGGGTCCAGTCTTGGGTCGAGATGGGCGGTAGCACCACTACTTCTACAAGCGTGGGTTTGAAGACGTTGGAGCCGCGCGGCATGGCGTCGTGGGCGTTTTTGAGGATGATGGGTACGAGCGGCACACCCGCCTGCATGGCAAGGTGAAACGCGCCTTTTTTGAACTTACCCAGCGTGTAGTCGAGGCTGCGCGTGCCTTCGGGGAAAATGATGACCGAAGTGCCGTTTTTGAGACTCTCTACGGCGGGCTGCATGGCTTCAATGGCCTTGTCTTTGTCGCCACGGTCCACAAAAATCGTCCCCGAAGCGGCCATGATTTGGCCTAAAATTGGTGTTTTTTTCAATTCTTTTTTGGCGACGCCCCGCGCTTGTTTGCGGATGAGCTTGGCCGCAATGAGCATATCTGCCGCGCTTTGGTGGTTGAAAATAAACACTGCCGGGCGTTGTTTCCAGAGGTTTTCTTCGCCTTTGACGGCCAACTGAATCCCCGCTGCTGCCGTGCCGATGTCGCCAAAGCTCGCCATCATAGCGTCAATGCCATCGTCCCACGACATACTTTGCACGCCCTTCAATACGCCCGAAATCACCGCTGGCATAAACGCCCCCGCCGTGAGGCCCGTCCGCACGATGTTCTCGACTTTCGACTCGTCGTGTTCGTTGAAGCGATACACGGGCCAATCGTTTTGAAACGCCAACGCCGAGAGTTTACCGTCGGCGTTCATGGGTCGAGGATTGCCCACGATTTCGAGCAGTGGGAGGTCTTCGGCACTGTCGGTGTAGAAGTAGCTTTTGCCGAGGTCAATGCCGTATTTTTCGGCCAAATTGCGTCCCGCAATGGCTTTGCCTTCCCCCCAACAGGCAGGTTCGACGATTTCGCCCGTGAATGTACCGTCTTGTACTTCCATGCGTGTACACATCACGTGCGCGATGCCCAAGTCGCGGGCGATGGGATAAATCTGATAAGGCGTAGCTGCCGATACCACCGCCACGGTATGCCCCATGGCCAAGTGCGCGGCCACGAGTTCGCGGGCTTCGGGATAGATCGTATCGGCGAGTTCTTTGCGATACACTTCTTCGCCTACGTCTATGAATACTTGCTCTTTGATGCCTTTGACGCCTTTGGCTCCGAGGGCGGCCATGCTCGCAAAGTTGCCGTTGCCCGTGGCAAACGATAAAATACCCGCAAACTGCGCCACGATTTCTTTGGAAGTGACTTTGCCGCTCAAGAGTCGCGCTTTGGCAAAATCTTTGGCCGAAAAACCTCGGATAAGCGTGCGGTCTAAGTCAAAAAACGCGCCTACTTGTGGGCCAGACTCTCCTGTCAGTAGTTCTGCCACAATACTTTCGGTGCGCGAGCCAGGTACCAGTTGGCGTTCCATCGGTACGGCAGCGATTTGGTGGGCGGGCTTGGCGAGGGTGATGCCTTGGAGTTCGTTGATGCGGTCGGCTACGTTTTCGAGGCGTTCTATGAAGGCTTCAATCGCTTCTTTGTTGTCATTTTGGGCCGTGGGCATGAGTTTGAGGTTGTGAACAAGGCGGATGCCATTTTGCAAAAATGGCTTCGATACCGCCTCCACGCGCCTGATGCGGCCTTGCCAGTGCATTTCTTCGCCGATGAACAGGCAAAATTTACTCAATTTGGCGTCGGTGAGTTCTTCGCTCGTGTCCCAAGTTTGGAGGCCGTGGGCCACCACGCGGTAGGCTTCGAGGTAGTTGTAAAGCAGCACGGGGGCGATGAGCAGGTTTTGTTTCCGCAACAACGCTTCAATGTCGGAGTCCGTGCCAAAAATTTCTTGTTGCCAATTTTCGCTAATAAAGCGCAGGTCGGCCTCGATTTCGTCGGAGAATTGGGCTTTTTTGGAATAAAAAAACTCAAATTTGAACAAGTCACGCAGCGCCATGATTTCGGTCCAAAATACCATCAAGCGGTCTTTGGCGCGGACATTGACGATTTTGAGCAAGGACAATTCAATAAACGCCCGACGGTACAAGTGATGCACCGACATATTGGCGTAGTAGTTGGCTTGGAGGTAGTTTTTGCGATAAATGGTGTATTTGGCATTGACCCCGTCGCCCTGTCGGACAAAAATCTCGGCTTGCGTGAGCAGATTAAGGGCTGTTTGGACGCTCTCCCCAATGGAGTGTCCACGGTCCACGAGCGCATCTTGTTTGTGGCTTTCGATGAGGTCCATCAGCTCCACCACATCGCTTTCGATGGCTTGTTTGGTGGCCGCAAACTTGCTCAACAAGGCCGTACAAATCAGCGATACAGTGGTAATAGGCGTGATTTGGTTGATACGATGCACCAACTCAAACGCCAGGTCTGAAATATCGCCCTTGGTTTTGGGCTGTTCGTTGTCATCTTCTTCGTCAGGAATGGGGGCGTTGTAGGTTTCGCTCATTTCGACGGGTTCACCGATGCGGAGCGAAATTTTGCCGAGTTTGTCTTCGCCAATTTTTTGCCAGTAGTTAATCAACCATTTCAAATTTTCCCCTTTTTTCTCTTTACCGCGCCCTTCGGCGGTCATTTCTTCCACGTCGGGGATGAGGTCATAGACTATCGAAACAGGGACGTATTTGACGTGCGTGGTGGCGTCTTGGTCGGCCTCCATGATGTATTTCAAAATGCCCATCTGCGGCCAAAGCAGCTTGCCCGTGCGCGAGCGCGTGCCTTCGAGTGCCCACATGAAGCTGGCGTTTTGGTTGAGCAAATAGGTGATAAAATGCCGTAAAGTAGCCTTGTACACGAGGTTGTCTTTGAACGAGCGACGGATATACACCACGCCGTTTTTGCGGGCAAAATAACCCACACCAAACAAATCTAAGTTGATACCCGCAAACATAAACGGCAACGGCAGCCCGTGCCGCGCCATCACAATGGCCAACACGAGCAGGTCGTAGTAGGCTTTGTGGGTCAAGACAAACGCCACCGGATGATGCCGCATGAGTTTGGCCAATGCCTTGATTTCGAGCGGATTGACATCTATGTGCTTGTCGTAGCCACGGTTGAGCATGTACTTAAACGCCTCAATGAAGGGGATATTGGCCGTGGGGTTATGCTCGGTGTAGAGTTCTTCCACGTACTTTTTGGCTTCGGCGTTGACGTCTTCGTGGCTCTGCCCCAACTGCACGGCGATGCGCGCCAGTTTTTTCTGAAACGCGGCATCGTTCAACACTTTTTCGACGGCAGATACGGCTTCCTTTTGGCTTTCCATTATTTGGGGATTGGGTTATATGCTAAAAATCGGCACTATTTTTCTTATTTATTCGCATCATTGGCCCAGTTGAAACGGTCGCTGGGCGAAAACTTCCAAGGAGCTTGGTTGGTCTCTAAGTTGTTGAACATCATGTTCCAAGACGCTGGAGCTTGGGCTTCGTCCATGATTTTGTAGCGGCGCAACTGCACGATGATGTCCAACGGGCTAATCAACACAGGACACTCCTGCACGCAAGCGTTGCAAGTGGTACAAGCCAAAATATCTTCTTCCGTGATGTAGTCGCCGAGGAGGGCTTTGCCGTCGTCTTTGAACTCTCCCCCGTTGGCGAGCATGTTGCGGCCTACATCTTCGAGGCGGTCGCGGGTGTCCATCATGATTTTGCGGGGTGAGAGGCTTTTGCCCGTCAGGTTGGCGGGGCAAGCCGACGTACAGCGGCCACACTCCGTGCAAGAGTAGGCATCCATCAAGTTTTTCCAACTCAAATCCGTCACGTCTTTGGCCCCAAAACGCCCGATTTCGGTGGGTGCGTCGGCGGCAGGCTGCTCCATACCGAGCATAATTTTGACTTCTTTGGTGATTTCGGGCATGTTGGGCATTTCGCCCTTGGGGGTGAGGTTGGCAAAATACGTATTGGGAAATGCCAAGAAAATGTGCAAGTGTTTGGAATAAGTGACATAAACGGCAAAAGCAAAGATGCCCAAAATGTGCGCCCACCACGCTACTCGCTCCACGAGTACGAGCGCACTGTCTGACAATCCCGCAAAAAGAGGCTTCAGAAAACCACTAAAAAAGAAACTACCTACTGGCTCGTAGTGGGCCGCACCGCGCTCTTGGAGGAGACTATCGGCGGCATTCATGCTCAAAATGGCAAACATCAGCACTATCTCAATCACCAAGATACGGTTGGCATCCAAGACAGGAAAGCCGCGCAGTTCGCGGTGGTCGGCGGCTTGGAGGCGTTGAACTTTGGTGACGTTGCGGCGGGTCAAAAATACCACACACGCCAACAGTACTGCCACGGCCAAAAACTCGAAGAAGTTGATAAGAACGGGGTAAAATCCCCCCAAAAGCGGCGCAAATAAGCGGTGCGTACCAAAAACACCATCGAGGACGATTTCCAGCACTTCGATGTTGATAAGCAAAAAGCCCGCGTAAATCAGGAAGTGCAAAATGCCCACTACGGGGCGATCAAACATTTTTTTCTGCCCAAACGCCACGCGCAGCATGGTACCAAGCCGCTCGTTGGGGCGGTCGCTGCGGTTGTCGGCTTTGCCGAGTTGGATGGTTTTTTTGATGATGTTGATGCGCCGCGTCATCAGCCAAGCGGTGATGCCCAGTGCGGCTACAAAAAGGACTTGTTGAACAATCTGCATAGTTGGTTTCGGAAAATTGGTCGGTTGATGATAAGCATACCGAGCAAATATCGCTCAAACCTGTGAAGTTTTCAACGAAATACCGCAGAATTGTATTAAAACAATTTTGGCCTTGTACGATTGATAGAGTGCGACATAACCTGTTGGACTCAAATTCGACAATTTTTAGAAAAGTTGTCGAATTTGAGTCGTCGAAGCCGTCAGCTATTCGCACAGAAAGCTATTTTTTAGGAATGAGCCGTACTTTGTAGTGTTTTTTGGTACAGCAACAGTTCTTCGTCTTTTCCCTCGACCCTGAATTTTTTGACCAAACTCATGCCCAATTTTTCGAGTAACTTGACAGAACGGTTGTTGTCGGGGACGACGATGGCCATCAACTCATTGATAGAAAGAGCATTGGTGGCGTGTTGTAGCAGTCCAGAGGCGATTTCAAAGGCGTAACCTTTGCCTTCAAAATCGGGTAAAAGCGCAAATCCAATATCGGGGTGAGGAAGCGTATCACGGTGCAAAATGCCACACATACCGAGCGGTGTGTGCGTATCTTTCAGCTCCACCATCGAAAGGCCGTAGCCGTACATTTCGTAGCTTTTGAAGGCACTGTTTTGGAGGTATTGCTTCGCCAATTCTTCGGTTTTGGTGTTGCGGTCGCCAATAAACCGCAGCCAGCCATCGGTATTGGTCAGTTGAACGATAAAAGGGGCATCGTCGAGCGTAAAGCGACGCAAGCGTAACCGTTGGGTTTCAAAAATCATCCTTTTACTTCCTCCATCCTTACTTTGGTTGGATTGGGGTTGATTTTATCGTTTTCGACGAGGCCGTCGCGCAGGCGCACGATGCGGTGGGCGTACTTGGCAATGTCGTCTTCGTGCGTGACCAAGACGATGGTATTGCCTCTTGAATGAAGTTGGTCAAACAAATCCATGATTTCGTAAGACGTTTTAGAATCCAAGTTTCCCGTAGGCTCGTCGGCCAATAAGATACTGGGGTCATTGACAAGCGCGCGCGCCACGGCCACCCGTTGCCGCTGCCCGCCCGACAGCTCGTTGGGGCGGTGTCCTGCGCGGTTTTCGAGTCCTACGTTTTTGAGGGCAAGCATGGCTTTTTCGGTACGGTCGGCTTTGTTGAAACCCGCGTAGATAAGGGGCAAAGCCACGTTTTCGAGCGAGGTCATGCGCGGGAGCAAGTTGAACGTCTGAAACACAAATCCAATCTCTTTGTTGCGCACTTCGGCGAGTTCGTTTTCGCTCATGTCGCTCACGTCTTTTTGATTGAGTACATAGCGACCCGAAGTAGGAGTATCCAAGCAGCCGATGATGTTCATCAAGGTAGATTTTCCCGACCCCGACGGTCCCATAAACGCCACGTACTCGCCTTTGGTGACGGAGATACTCACGTCTTTGAGGGCTTCTATGACTTCACTGCCCATGACATAGCGCTTGGCGATGTGGGAGGTTTCGATGATTTTCATGCGTACTGCTTTTGAAATTGATTTGGATGATTTGCCAAAAGTATCGTTTTCATCATCAACTCTCACTTTTTTTGGATGAGTGTGCGTGAGGCGTGATAATTGGTTTTATTTGAGGTCTTTTCAACAACATCAACGACTTATTTTACAAAAAAAGCGAGACAAAATCCCGCTTTTTTTGTGTCTGACTGGTTCGTTTTTATCATTATGAACGATACATCACGGCTTTTACGGCGTCAATGGTACGTTTCACATTGGGCAATATCGCTTCGATGAGTGTAGGCGCATACGGCAACGACACATCCATGCTATTGACCCGAATCACGGGCGCATCCATGTAGTCAAACGCCTTACGCTGAATCATGTAGGCCAACTCTGTCGCAATCGAAGACAGCGGCCAAGCCTCTTCTACTATCACACACCGATTGGTTTTTTTGACGGAAGCGATGATGGTATCGTAGTCAATGGGGCGTACAGTACGCAAATCCACCAACTCTGCATCAATACCCATTTTGGCCAATTCTTCGATGGCAGGATTGACCACGCGCGGAATCATCTTGCCAAACGAAACGATGGTCACGTCTTTGCCCGTTTTCTTCACTTCGGCTTTGCCAATCGGAATCAAGTATTCGCCTTCTGGTACTTCGCCTTTGTCGCTATACATCACCTCCGACTCC
>JALOLW010000520.1 GCA_025455795.1 Spirosomataceae bacterium | reverse complement strand
AAAATCGTACTTTTGATTTTGAGGCTTTCTTTAAGAATACCATTTTGGGCAAATGCAAAGTGGACAGTGAATACCCACAGCAAGCAGAATAATTTTTTCATAGGTATATATGGCAGGTTTTAATGACCATAAAAGAGTAGCAATACTTATTTCTTACTCATTGTAATGATTGACATTTTGAATGCTGAATACTCGTTAGGTAGTTTTGAAAACCTTACCCCTCATTTTTTGACTGACTTAGCTTCCTAAATTTAACTGAAAAAAGTAACCCCAACACAACGTAATAGTATCTTTTGTGGTGCAAGTGAAAAAAAATAAGCAGCTACGAATTAACGTAACTGCTTTCGGACTGGCGTACCAGATTTTTAAGGCTCTCGAGGCTGGGCTCGAACCAGCGACCCTCTGATTAACAGTCAGATGCTCTAACCGACTGAGCTACTCGAGAATTTGGTGGTGCAAAAGTAGGCATTTCTTCCATTTACACCAAATAATATTTCAAAAAATTCTTCCTGATTTATCACCTTAGGCCCATTCAAGACGCTATCATGCTACGCCGAAACATACACAACTTGCTTAGTTTCAAAGAATTCTTCCTCAAAAAAGTCGGCTAAATCATAAATTTTATATTTGCGTTTGAGTTCAGACATTTCTTCGGTCAAGTCGCCGCCTTTTAGGGCCAAAACGCCATTGCGAAGCGTATGGTAGTGGTTTTTACTAAACTTACCACGCACCCATTCGTACAAAGGAGTGATGCGCGTTACGGCGCGAGTTACCACAAAATCGTATTCACCATCGGCTTGTTCGGCGCGACAATGCTGCGCCCGCACGTTTTCCAAACCCAACGCCTGCGCTACTTCGCTCACTACTTTGATTTTCTTGCCAATACTATCCACCAAGTGAAATTGGGCTTCGGGAAAAAGTATCGCCAACGGAATGCCTGGGAATCCGCCGCCCGTCCCAACGTCTAAAATATTAGAAAACTCTCTAAACTGCACAACTTTGGCAACACCCAACGAATGTAGCACGTGCCTTTCATAGAGATTTTCTACATCTTGGCGCGAAACAACGTTGATTTGAGCGTTCCAGTGGGCATACAACGCCTGCAATTGACCAAACTGCTCTTTTTGTTTGGGCGTGAGTTGCGGAAAATATTTTTCGATTATCTCCATTTGACTTTTTTCTTTCGGTTAAACCACATCACAAGGCCCATCACAATATAATATACAAACAAAATAAAATCCATAAAAGGGATTGCTCCCCACCCTACAATATGTCCCAAGCGACTCGACGCAATACCCAATACTACCCATTGGACTACCCAACGCAACACAAAAAGGCTCGCAACCACAATCAAGAAACCTTGCTGTTGCGGAAAAATCACGGCACTCCAAATCATTAATCCGATAAAAATACTCCAAGTAAGAATGTGCGTAGCCGTCAATACCCCCAAACGACGCTTGTTGGCAGCCTTGTAGTATTTGCTGATCGAAAGGTGGCGTTTCTTTTGCCGAAACCACGCCGCCCAAGTTTCTTTGGGCCAAGATACCATAAATGTATCGGGGTCGAGACACACAGCGGTATTGGTAGAAGTGGCAATTTCGTTGATGAGCAGGTCGTCGTCGCCACCCGTGACGCGAATGTGCGTATAAAACCCTTTGTTTTGGAGAAACAAGCTCTTGCGATACATCAAATTGCGCCCTACTCCCATGTATGGCTTGCCTATCAGCGCGAAAGATAAATATTGGACCGCCACAAAAAAAGTTTCAAAACGAATGAGGCGATTCAAAAACCCACTCAAACGCTGATAAGGCGAAAAGCCCAAAACAATCTGTTTGTCGTTATCTAAACAAGCAGCCATCCCCTTGACCCATTGGTCAGTAGTGGGGCGGCAATCGGCGTCGGTCAGTAGGATGATGTCGTTTTTGGCACTTCTAATAGCCGTTGTAAGGGCGTATTTTTTGGGGGTGACGTGTTCGTATTCTTTCTCAACCCTGATAAATCGTATTTTTTCAAATACCGAGGCGTTTTCTTCCAACCATAGCAGCGTACCGTCGGTGGAGCGGTCGTCTATAATGATGACTTCAAAATCAGGGTAATCTTGTTCGTTGAGCATCGGAAGCAACTCTTGGAGGTTGTGCAGCTCATTGTGAGCACTTACCACTACCGTTACCGACGGTGTCAAAGTCGAAGATGCCACGACTGATTTTGGGGTAATCTTGGCAAAAACAAACAAAATGAAATACAGCTGCGCCAGTAAAACCAGCCCAAACAACAACAAAAATCCGAATACAAGAGGATATGAAAACCAGTTGGTCGCGTAAAATAACTCCATGCGTTGCGAAAAAGTCTGCAAATATAGGGGCAGATTGGCATAAATTTCAAATCCACAAAACCTACCCTTATTTTTGTGGCAAAATTTACGACAAACCAACACAGATGGAATTTAAACTACTGGCCAAAGATACCCACACCAAAGCCCGTACTGGCTTGCTCCAAACCGACCACGGCACGATAGAAACCCCTATTTTTATGCCCGTCGGCACGGCAGGTACGGTCAAGGCCGTGCATCAACGCGAACTTCACGACGACATCCACGCCCAAATCATCTTGGGCAATACCTACCATTTATATTTACGTCCTGGCCTTGATATTTTGGAAAGGGCAGGAGGTTTACATCGTTTCAATGGATGGACAAAACCCATTTTGACCGATAGCGGCGGTTATCAAGTGTATTCGTTGGCAGGTAC
>JALOLW010000098.1 GCA_025455795.1 Spirosomataceae bacterium | reverse complement strand
AGAGCTATCAGGCATGAATAACGGTGTCAGCACCAATTTTTTATCGATATGACTCTGTAACCAAAGATTATTCTGTTCTCTCAAAACTACAATTTTTTAAATGGCGGGCCACTGTTAATAGTTATTAGTTAATAGTTATCCGTTTGAATAGCAACATACAAATCGAATATGCCGTGGGCTGTGTCGTCACGGCCATACCAATGGAGGATGTCCTGTGAAGGCACACACGGATTTGAAATGAGGGGCAAAACTACGGGATTTTGACGAAAAACGTTTGAAAAAATGCGTTTAACCCAACGCAATACCCGTTTCTTTGGCAATTTTTATGACGTATCCACGGGCTTCGTCGTACTCGGCGGCGGTGTTGAGGTGTTCGAGCATCATCGGGACTGTGCGCGGGAGTGCCACCACGTTGCGGAGATAAGTGGCATAGTCCATCACGCCGCGCCCGGGCATGGTTTCGTCAAGGTGGACATCGCGGCCTACCACGTCTTTGGCGTGACATGATACTATCCACCGCCCCAATTTGCGGAAAGTGTCGTTGATGAGGGCGGTATTGTTGTAAAAACGCTCGGTAGAATTGATGATATTGGCAATGTCCACGTGCGCCGCAAACGCGGGGCGATTGATGGCTTTGATAAATTTGAGGTAAGAATCGGCATCGGTAGGCAGGCTCCAGCCCATCATTTCGAGCGAAAATTTGGCAGTTTTGGGATTGACCGCGTCTATCACTTTACGGATATTTTCGACAGTCGCATCAAAATACTCCTTGCCCATGTTTTTGGGATGTGGCCCCGCCCAGTCGGTCGGATTGTACGAGCCACCGATATTGACGCACGTAATGGCCCCGACTTCCTCTGCCAACGCCATCCGTTCAATGACGTAATCCATGTTTTTTTTGCGTTTGACAGGGTCGGCATCGAGCATATTGACCCACGCGCCTACTTCGGCAATCAGTACATTTTCGGCGGCAAACGCTTGTCGAATCGCCCGAATTTTGTCCGTTTCGCCGATTTTGACATTAGGCACGTAAGCCGCTCCGTAGCCGAGTCGGCGGTGTTCTTTGGCCAACGCCACGGGGTCATCGGATTTCAAGAAAATAGGTCCACCCAAGCGGAGTGATTGGGGCGCGTTGAAAACGCGCGACTTGGGTATTTGCCCCTGCGCGGTTAGGGTTGAAAACGCAGACGAGTTAGGCACGGTGGCAATCGTCGAGAGGGTGGCACCGAGTGTTGATTGAAGAAAATGGCGGCGTTTCATTGGTCAGTGCTAAATTTTATTTTACGAAGTATTTGAAGTTCACCATCTAATGAAAAAGCTACCCAATTTTCACAGAGGTCATCGTCAATGAACCCGCAACGGCTTTGTCGTTGAAAAAAGCAATATTATCCTCTTTATCTTGTAGTCCCAGCGTATAAAGCAGCGGGTAATAATGATCGGGCGTTGGGATAGCTAATGTGGCTGCATTGCCCAAAGATTTATAATCAACCAACGGGCGGTGATTGTGGTCTTGAATATGTTTTTTGAACAAAACATTCATCTCCAATGCCCAATCATAGCCATATTCGACATTGAAACCCATACGGCTTCGTTCTTGCCCAGGCGGAAAACCTACCATGCGGAGGTTGTGTACCATGTTGCCACTCCCTATAATCAAAACACCCTTTTGGCGTAATTCAGCCAATTCCTTCGCCAAATCGTAGTGGTATTGAGGGGGTTTATAATAGTCTATACTCAACTGTAATACAGGTATATCGGCATTGGGGTACATTCTCCTTATCACACTCCACGTGCCGTGATCAAGGCCCCAATCATGGTCCAATCCTACTTCCGTACTTTTGATGAGTATCTTGGCTTCTTGGGCCAACTGTGGACTCCCTTTGGCAGGGTATTGGACATCAAATAATGCCTGCGGGAAGCCGCCAAAATCGTGAATGGTTTTGGGGTTTGCCATGGCCGTGATGTGTGTCCCTCGTGTGAGCCAATGCGCTGAAACGCAAAGCACCGCTTTGGGTTGGGGAATTTCTGCTCCCATTTTTTGCCATCGCTTACTGAATTCATTGTCTTCGATGGCGTTCATGGGGCTACCATGACCTATAAACAGCACGGGCATTTTGTAATCAAGCAAAGGAAGTGTATCTGCCAAAGATACTAAGGTATTGTGAGTACTCATGGTACAGATTCCGAGGATAGAAGTAATGAAATCGCGGCGTTGCATAGATGCCAAAGCTAAAAAAAGTTCTCGAAAAAATTGGTTTAAATCATTTCTTTATTTTTACTTTGCAAAACAAAGTTCTTTTTGTAGAATGAAGACAAAAACTTTTTTAGTGTTGCTATTGACCATTGTAAGTGTGGGGATGTTGTCTTTCAGAATGATATTGACACAGACAAATGGCGGTATAGGGCTGGTATGGAATTTGTTTTTGGCGTGGATGCCGTTATTTTTGGCTAAAATGACCGAGATACAGTGGCAGCAGCAGCGTCTTTCGCGCGTTGGGCTTGCTGGTGGATTGTTGGCGTGGCTACTCTTTTTTCCAAACGCCCCCTACCTCATCACGGACTTGATTCACCTCAAAGCCGCCCCCGACCACTTGCTTTGGTACGATTCGCTGATGAGTTTTTCGTTTGCGCTGGCTGGTTTGATGGCAGGGCTATATTCGATGCTCAAAATACACCGTTTGGTCGAATACACTTCGCAGCGGAGTGTAGCGTGGGGGGTCATGGCGGGTAGCGTGGTCGTGTCAAGTTTTGGGATTTATTTGGGCAGGTATGGCCGTTGGAACAGTTGGGATATTTTGACGCATCCGTTTTCGTTGTTTCGATACATTGTCCGAAGCCTCCGCGAGTCATTGGCCATACAGACCACGCTGGCGTTTTCGTTTGCCATCGGATTTATTTACCTTGCGTTTTGGATTTATGCCCATCTCGAACCAAAACATGAGCAACAGTAGAACCTCAAAATGGATGATTGACCTTCCCAAAACCCTGCGTAGTTTTCGGTATGCTTGGGCGGGTATTGTGGCTCTTTTCACGCACGAAAACAACGCCCGCGTGCATCTGACGGTAGCACTGATAGTGATAAGCGCAGGTTTATTTTGGGGTATCAGTGCAGTGGAGTGGATGCTGGTGGGCGTAGCGATAGGGGGTGTTTGGGCAGCGGAAGCGTTTAATACCGCCCTTGAAAAACTCTGCGATGTGGTACAGCCACAGCAAGACCCGCGCATCAAAGCCATCAAAGATTTGGCAGCGGCGGGTGTTTTCGTCATGGCTTTGGTGGCAGTTATGATAGGTTTGATTATTTTTGGCCCCCGCTTTATTGATTTAATCACGTAATTTTGTCGGAAAATGAATCCTTCTCATTCGTCCTTAGAAACTCTTACCGAAATCCGCGACTTGATGCAACGGTCGTCTAAGTTTCTGTCACTTAGCGGCTTATCTGGTATCATAGCGGGCGTGGCCGCCCTCGTAGGTGCGTACATAGCCTACTTGCGCCTCGAAACCAACTCCCTGGGCTACGAACCTCTTTCAACAGCCACGCGCCGCGAAATGCTCAACTTCTTGTTGTTGGACGGGTTTTGTGTGATGCTCATCGCATTGATAGGGGGTGTTTATTTTACGATTCGGAAGGCCAATCAATCGGGGCAGAGCGTCTGGAACGCTGTCTCTAAGCGTCTGCTTATCAGTTTATTAGTGCCATTGGCGGCGGGAGGTTTGTTTTGTGTGGCGATGTTTTACAAAGGAATTCTGTGGGTGAGTTTTCCCGCAACCTTGATTTTTTACGGACTGGCTTTGCTCAATGCCAGCAAATACACCGTGCGCGACGTAGAATATTTAGGCATGATGCAACTGGTTTTGGGGTTGATTTCCTTATTTTTGACGGGTTACAACCTCCTGATGTGGGCACTTGGTTTTGGGGTGCTGCACATCATTTACGGTGTAGTGATGTACTATAAGTATGACAGAAAAAGAGTTTAGAGTTTACAGTTTGTGGTTTAGAGTAAGCGAATCACAAACACCAACAACCAATAGCAGACAACGGATAACCAATAACGCCATTGAATCTTTTAGAACATTTCAACAAAGCCTTTGAAAGCAAAGCGCGGCTTGGCATCATGTCGGTGTTGATGGTCAATGAGTCGTTGAGCTTCAACGCCCTCAAAGATTTACTTCAACTCACCGACGGCAACCTTGCTACGCACCTACGCGCCCTCGAAGAGCAAGGCTACCTGAACGTTCAGAAGCAATTTGTGGGTCGCAAGCCCAATACTACCTACGCTGCCACCCAACAAGGCAAGGTCGCCTTCACCAATCACCTCAACGCACTCGAGTCTTTTATCAAATCAGGGGGATTTTAAGGCTTTAACTTTAACAAAAATCAGTAGAATTTCTGCCCTCAACGTCTTTGTTCAAGCAATACTGCAAATCCCAAAGACAAAATGAAAAATACCCTTCAAGCATGGCTTGTCGCCGTAGGTATCGCCTTGACGACTTTCAGCGCGTTTCAATCTTCTCCACCGCCGTTATTGTCCCTCAACAAAAATACCCACATTACGCTCATTGGGGGCAATTTGGGTTCACGCGAAATCAACTACGGGCATTTTGAAACGGAAATGCACCTACGTTATCCCAACAACAACCTGCTCATTCGTAATATGTGCGACGGCGGCGATACGCCCGGCTTTCGGCCACACTCTGCCCGGTTTACGCCTTGGGCTTTTACGGGAGCGGAGCGTTTTCAGCGCGAATACGCCACCCCGTCGGGCAGTGAGGGGCATATTGAGTATCCCGACCAATGGCTCACTCGCCTCAAAACCGACGTGATTTTGGCGATGTTTGGATACAGCGAATCGTTTCAAGGAGCAGCAGGCGTGGCCAATTTCAAAGCCGAGTTGGATGCTTTTGTCAAACATACCCTCAACCAAAACTACAACGGCAAGTCTGCCCCGCAGTTGGCGTTGGTGTCACCGATTGCGTTTGAGGATTTGTCAGCGCAATACGACCTGCCCAACGGGCAGAAAGAAAACGCCAATTTGGCCCTTTACACCAAAGCTATCAAAGAAGTAGCAACGGCCAATGGGCTGGTGTTTATAGACGCTTTTGGGGCGTCGCAGCAGTGGTACGCCGACAGTAAAGAACCCCTTACCACCGACGGGTTTCAACTGAATGACGCTGGTTATCAAAGATTTGCGACGCTGTTGGCCGACAAAGCCTTTGGCAAAGTAGCCCCGCAAGCGGGCGTCAATCGTGCGCTTGTGCATGAGGCTGTTTTGGAAAAAGATTGGCTTTGGCACAACGACTACAAAATCCCCAACGGGGTGCACGTTTATGGACGACGCTACAACCCTTTCGGTCCTGACAATTATCCCTACGAAATCGAAAAAATTCACCAAATGACGGCCATCCGCGACAGTGCGATATGGGTAGCCGCCACCACTGGCAAGCGCATTGACTTGGCCGCCGCCGATGCCAAAACCCGCTCGTTGCCTTCGGTGACAACCAACTTCAACCCCGACAAAAACGGCAGTCTAAAATACTTGTACGGCGAAGAGGCCCTGGGCAAAATCAAAGTCGCAAAGGGCTACAAAATCGAACTTTTTGCGAGCGAGCAAGAGTTTCCCGAATTGGCCAAACCCGTACAGATGACGTTTGATAACAAAGGCCGCCTGTGGGTGGCAGTGATGCCGAGTTATCCGCACTACAAGCCCGGTGATGCCAAACCCAACGACAAAATTTTGATTTTGGAAGACACCAACAACGACGGTAAGGCAGATAAACAACTCGTCTTTGCCGACAAACTCCACGTGCCAGTGGGCTTTGAAATCACCGAACAAGGCGTGTTTGTATCGCAAGGAACCAATTTTATCCTCCTCAAAGACACCAACGGCGACGACCGCGCCGATACCCGCGAAATCATTTTGAGCGGCTTCGACGACCACGACACGCACCACACCATCAGTGCGTTTTGCGCCGACCCGTCGGGCGCGATTTACATGGGCGAAGGCGTGTTTTTGCACACCAACGTCGAGACAGCCTACGGCACTGTTCGCGCTACCAATGGTGGTTTTTACCGCTATGCACCGCAGCGTCGTCACTTGGAGCGCACGGCGCAGTTGGCCATCCCAAACCCTTGGGGAATTGCGTTTGACGATTGGGGACAGCCGATTTTTGCCGAAACGTCCAGCCCTGACGTGCGCTGGATGCTGCCAGGCACTGTGAAGCCGCGCTACGGCGAGTCCACCCACAAATCGAAGCAACTTATCGAAAAAGACCATATGGTGCGGCCTACGTCAGGCTTGGAGTTTGTGTCAAGTCGTCACTTCCCCGAGGAGGTGCAGGGCGATTTGCTCATCAACAATACCATCGGATTTTTGGGCATGAAACAACACGTTTTTGAAGATGATGGTACAGGGTACAAAACCCGTCACCGCCAAGATATTATCGTGGGCGAAGACCGCAACTTCCGCCCTGTGGACATGGAGTTTGCACCTGATGGTTCGTTGTATTTTATTGATTGGCACAACATCCTCATCGGGCATATGCAGCACAACGCCCGCGACCCTCTGCGCGACCATACCCACGGGCGCGTGTATCGGGTCACGTATCCTTCACGTCCGCTTGTCACGCCCGCCAAAGTAGCAGGCGCGAGCGTAGAGCAACTTTTGGATAACCTCAAACTCCCCGAATACCGCACCCGTTACCGTACCCGCCGTGAACTGCGCGGCAAAAGTGTGGCGGAAGTATTGCCCAAAATCACCGCTTGGACAGCCGCCTTGGACAAAAACGACCCCCGCTACGAACATCATTTGTTGGAGGCACTTTGGGTGACTTGGGGCTTGAACAAAATTGACCAAAAGCTCCTTCGGACGCTCCTCAAAGCCAAAGACTACCGCGCCCGGGCGGCAGCCGTGCAAGTACTGCGCTACGTAGGCCACCAAGTACCCGACCAAGCCGCACTGCTTACCCAAGCCGCCCAAGACGACAACAGTCGCGTGCGTTTGGTAGCGATAGTGGCCGCTTCTTGGCTCGACAAAACCAAGGCCCTCGCCATCTTGGAAGAAGCTAAGAAAAAACCACTGGACGATTGGATGGTACACGCCCACGAAGCCGCCGTGGCCCATGCCAACGGTCGTCCTGTCAAAAAACAGCGCGAAGAGTACAGCACCACCAACCTCAAAGGCAAAGACTACGAACTATTTGTACAAGGACGCGAGATTTACGCCCGCGAGGGCTACTGCATCACCTGCCACCAAGCCGACGGGCGCGGACTTGCCGCAGCGGGTTTTCCGCCACTTTCGGGTACTAAATGGGTGACAGGAAGCGAAGACCGCCTCATCAAAATCATCTTGAAAGGAATCATGGGTCAGTTGGAAGTAAACGGCAAAACTTACCCCGGACAGGTGCCGATGACCCCCTACGGTGGGCTCCTCAACGACCGCGAAGTAGCTGCCGTAGCGACTTTTGTACGCAATTCGTTTGGCAATCAAGCCCCCGTTGTTTCGCCCGATAAAGTGAAAGAAATCCGAGCGGCCACGACAGCCAAAAAAGACTTTTATAGTCCTACGCAGTTGTTGGAAGCGCATCCGATGGAGCCGTAGTACGCTGTCAACAAGGCCATTGAGCAGTACCGCAGTTTGGACAAACCCGACGAGAACATCGCGTTTGTAGTGTACGTTTTGCACTATATTTGAAAACAGATTCCAACTTTTTTGAAATCAATTGCGTCAATAGGGTATCAACTCAAAAAACCCTGTGTGATTGCCATGAAAAAAATATTACTGTTTTCGCTCCTCGCGGTGCTGTTTTTCCAAACTTCTTGCACCGACCAATGTACCGAAACCCGCAAATTCAAGCGTTTTACGCCCGTTACGGTCGGTCTTGCCGATATTCGTCAGGGTATCAAGACCGAACAAGCCCGTGAACTTATCAACCCTGGCAAAATCTACATCAAAGGCAACTACTTGCTAATCAACGAAATCAAGCAAGGACTGCACGTGGTGGACAATACCAACCCTGCTGCACCGAGGTTGGTATCGTTTATCAAAATCCCCGGCAACGGCGATATGGCCGTGCGGGGCAATATTCTCTACGCCGACAGCTATACTGATTTGGTAGCCCTCAACATCACCGACCCTACCGCTATCCGCGAAGTGGGCCGCGAAAAAGAGGTGTTTTTAAATGGGCAATTTGACGGCGCAGGCTGGTCGCTCAATACTTCTACGGGGGTCATCAACGACCAAAACATGGAAATCGTGACCGAAACCATCAAAACAGATTGTGAAAACAACGGTTCGGGAGGGGTTTGGCCACGTGGTTGGTTTTTTGCGGCTGACAATCGAGCCATGGCCCAGTCAGCCGCACCCAGTACGAGTGGCCCCAATCAAGGACAGGCGGGTTCGATGGCGCGCTTTGCCTTGTACGACAACTACCTCTACACCGTCAGCCAGAGTGATTTACAGCTATTCGACATCCGCACCCCCGAATCTCCCCGCCGAGGCAATAAAATCAACCTCGGTTGGGGGATTGAAACCATCTTCCCCTACCGCGACAAGCTCTTTATTGGCTCTAACACGGGGATGTTTATCTACGACAATCGCAATCCCGAAAAACCCGAAAGGCTGTCGGTATTTCAGCACGCTTTTGCCTGTGACCCCGTGGTAGTACACGAAAACCGCGCCTACGTCACACTTCGCTCGGGTACGATGTGCAACCGTGGACAGAATCAGTTGGATGTGGTGGACATTACCGATTTGCGCGCACCCAAACTCCTCAAAACCTACCAAATGCAAAACCCCCACGGTTTGGGCGTGGATTTTCCGCATCTGTACGTGTGCGAAGGCAAGCACGGCCTCAAATCGTTTGATGCCAAAAGCGACTTTGACCTCAAACAACTCCAACACCTCACGGGCATGGATGCTTACGACGTGATTCCGCTCTCCAACAAGTCGCTGTTGATGATTGGCAAAGACGGACTGTATCAGTTTGATACTTCCAACCCCGCCAAATTGCAGCAAATCAGCAAAATACCCGTAAAAAGAGTAGAGATTTAAAGGTGTAACACTTCCTTGCGCCCTTCAGACACAAAACTTTACAAATATGAAATTGCTTAAAAGTAACATAACACGCCCCTTTTTGAGTATTGTGCTGACAATATGCACTCATTCACTCATTGGCTCATTCACTCATCACGCCCAAGCCCAATTCAAACCTCACTACGTCAATATGACCGAACTCGGCGGGCTGTTTGGGCGCGTAGTTTATGACATACCCTGGAGCAATCCGCCCGTATCCGAAGTAGAAAACAGAGTAAATCTTACTATCCAAACCTTCAACGGTGTTCAGCTCAAACCCCGCTTGGCCGTGGGCGCCACCGTAGGCGTGGACTGGTACAACACCGCCCTTCTGATGCCCCTCGCGGCGGGAGCGAGGTACGACTTGGCCCGTTCCAAAAAAAATGTCACCTTGTTTGGTTCGTTGGACGCGGGCTACAGCGTCAATTGGCTCCATACCGACGGCACAGGCTACAACACCCGTGGCGGTATGATGCTCAACCCCGGCTTGGGTCTCAAAATCGGCCTCAAATCGGGTAGCGCGCTCACGCTGTCGCTCACTTACAAACGCCAAGATGCCCAAGTGACCAAACCCCTCGGTTGGGGCGAAATCGAAAAATGGGAAGACCGTACCTACAACCGCATGGCCTTACGAATGGGCGTTATGTTTTGATTTTAGCGTTTTGATTTGGTTGGCATCGTTCAAAAACATTTTTTTGTGGTATAATTCAACTGTCCCAAAGCAATGTTTTTTGAACGTATCCCCGATAAAGATTACCCCAAAGAGACCGAATCGCGCGTTGTCATTCGATTTCAAGACTGCGACCCGCTCCAGCACCTCAACAATGCCAAGTATTTTGACTATTACTTCAACGCCCGCGACGACCAAGTGGCCAAGTTGTACGAGTTCAATTTTGGGAAATTGTTTCGAGAGTTGAACCAAAGCTGGGTGGTGTATCAGCACCAAATCGCCTACGTGCGCCCTGCGATGGTGAGCGAGTGGGTACGCATCAAATCCCGCCTCATTTTCTTCAGCCAAGACACCATCGTGACGGAGTACGTGATGACCGACGATACCCGTACTCAGCTCAAAAACGTCCTCTGGGTTACGTCCAAATACATTGATGTCAAGAGCGGTCGGCGTATCGCGCATCATCCTACCATCATGGATTATTTGGATGCTATTTGTTTGCCCAACGTAGATTTTCACAACTGGAACTTCAACGAGCGCATCCGCGAAATCAAACAGTCGTTGCTGCCCGTAGCCCCGCAGTCATGAAGTCAGTACAGAACGCTCTTTTTGTGGTGGGGTACTTCCTCCGACGCGCTCATTGGTTGAGTTTGGACGTGGTATTGGG
>JALOLW010000519.1 GCA_025455795.1 Spirosomataceae bacterium | reverse complement strand
TATGTAAAACTCCCTTTTATCCTGATTATCAATGCTTATTAGGCTTTTATAATGTGTCCAACTGAATTGCGACCGCAGTGCGGACGCAATCGGGAATGTACGGTAAAACTGGCGGTAGCGTTCTAACTGACGAACAGAAAACCCAGAGCCAAATTGGGGCTGAAACGTATCAGAAATAGATTTGATGAGGTATTTGCCATACTCTGCACGGTCTTTCCCTTGCTGTTCTTCTTCAAATATAACCCGGCCTATTTGCCAATACATCAGCACTCGCTCAGTATCTACCGACCGTATGGCTCGCTCCTGTGCCGAAGCAATAATGCCCCGTATTTGCTCTATGAGTGTTTGGTTGATAGACATTAGCCGCGATACCTCTAAAAACCTGAGAAAGAATTTTCTTTGGTGTTTCTTGTTCGTTCATTAGTCCTGGCGCGAGTCTCACACGTGCGGGTACATCAATTCAAAAACTCATAAATCCCCGCTACGCCCTGCCCGCCGCCTACGCAAGCGGTTACCATGCCATATTTTTGTTGGCGGCGGCGCATTTCGTTGAACAACTGCACCGACAACCGCGCTCCCGTTGAACCAAGCGCGTGGCCGAGCGCGATGGCCCCACCGTTGGGGTTGAGTTTAGCGGGGTCTATGCCGAGTTCTTGTACCACAGCGAGGGCTTGTGCCGCAAAGGCTTCGTTGAGTTCAAACTGGTCTATGTCATGGAGGCTGAGGCCCGCCTGTTTGAGCGCGATAGGGGCTGCTGCTACGGGTCCAATGCCCATGATGCGCGGCTCTACCCCCGCCGAAGCGTAGGCCATCATACGCGCAATAGGCTTGATATTCAGCTCATTGACCATTCTCTCTGACATCACCATTACAAAGGCCGCGCCATCGGAGGTTTGGGACGAGTTGCCTGCTGTCACACTGCCCCCAGCCGCAAAAACTGGCTTTAATCTGGCCAATGCTTCAATCGTGGTATCGGCGCGAGGCCCCTCGTCTTTTGTCACTACATACTCTTTGGTTTTCTTTTTGCCACTATCGGCATCGAAGTAGGTTTCTTTGACCGTAATCGGCACTATCTCTGCGTCAAACTTCCCTTCTTTTTGGGCAGTCAGTGCCTTTTGGTGAGATTCAAAGGCAAATTGATCTTGGGCTTCGCGGCTGATGCCAAACTTATTGGCGACTTGCTCGGCAGTCAAACCCATCCCCACGTAATAATCGGCGTGGTCTTTGGTGATTTCGTAGTTGAGGGCTGTCTTCCACCCAGTAACGGGTACGAGCGACATGGACTCGACGCCTCCCGCAATGACGCAATCGGCCAACCCCGCGTGAACTTTGGCCGCCGCAATCGCAATCGCTTCTACCCCCGAGCCGCAGTAGCGATTGATGGTAAAGCCAGGTACACTTTTGGGCAACGCCAACAGCGAAATGTACCGCGCTATTTGCATTCCTTGCTCGGCCTCGGGGACGGCATTGCCTACAATCAAATCATCCACCCGCGCAGGGTCCAACTGTGGCAGTTGGGTCAGAAGATGCTTGATGACCTCCGCGCCAAGGTCGTCGGGACGAGTGAAGCGAAAACCACCTTTGGGGGCTTTGCCCACGGCAGTACGATAACCAGCTACGATGTATGCGTTCATAAAAAAATGTGTTTGCTTGTTTTTACACAAATCAAACACATTTTTTTGGAAGTTTATGCTGCGATTAGACGCTATTTTTTGTTAGCGAGTGGCGTACATGCCTTCGTAGTAATGTTGGTAGTGGCCAGAAGTCACATCGTCGAGCCAGTCTTGGTGCGTCAGGTACCATTCTACGGTTTTGGTCAATCCCTCTTCAAACGTCACCGAGGGCTTCCAGCCGAGGTTGTTCATGAGTTTGGCAGGGTCAATAGCGTAGCGCAAGTCATGCCCAGCGCGGTCGGTGACGTAGGTGATGAGTTGGGCCGATGTCCCAGTGTCACGCCCAAGTTTTTCATCCATGATATTGCACAAAAGATGCACCAAATCAATGTTTTTCCACTCGTTGCAGCCGCCAATATTGTAGGTTTCGCCGTTGATGCCCTGGTGATAAATTACGTCAATGGCGCGGGCGTGGTCTTCTACGTAGAGCCAATCACGCACGTTTTCGCCTTTGCCATAGACCGGCAGCGGCTTGTTGTGACGAATATTGTTGATCATCAACGGAATCAACTTTTCGGGGAAGTGATTGGGTCCGTAGTTGTTTGAACAATTGGAAATCACCACGGGCAGTTTGTACGTGTTGTGATACGCCCGCACAAAGTGGTCAGACGACGCTTTGGAGGCCGAGTAAGGCGAGCGGGGGTCGTACTTGGTGGTTTCGACAAAAAACTCGTTGGGGTCGTGAAGCTCCCCATAGACTTCGTCGGTCGAAACGTGATAAAACCGCCGTCCTGCTTCGCGGCCTTTCCAAGCGGTGCGGGCAGCGTTGAGGAGATTGACCGTTCCGATGACATTGGTGACGACAAAAGCCATCGGGTCGGAGATGGACCTATCCACGTGCGACTCCGCCGCGAGGTGAATCACGCCCGTAAAATCGTACTGATTGAATAGATTGGTGAGCGCGTCGAGATTGACAATTTGGGTGTCGGGATATTGGGTCACAAATCGGCGCACAACGTGCGAACCGATGAACCCTGCCCCGCCTGTAATGAGTATGTTGGGCATTGTTTTTAGTTTGAATCGTTTGGAGAGTTTGAATCGTTTTTTAGTTTGAATTGTTTGAATCGTTTGTGGGGGAATCGTTTTGGAAGCTAATCGGGGGTTTTGTAGCGATAGCCTCTATGTTCAGTCTTTTTTAGGTAATCACGAAGCCCTTCAATAAGATTTTTGGTGTCTTGGGCATACTGATACACTTTGTCAAATTCATCTTTTGCAAGGTATAATCTATCCAATGCCCGATAAGCCTGTGATTGTACTTCTCCACAAGAGCCTCGCGCATATCCCAAAAACTGTATAAATTCTCTGGTACTTTCACGGTCAAATCCTTCAGCAATGTTATCCATGACAGAACCACTTGCTCCGCGCCATTGGTCAATCAATCTAAAATCTCTATTAATTTCGGGTTTGAGGGTGATGGCAAAAACCATTTTATCCAAATCCCTTGCTTTTTGCCATGCAACCAAATCTTCGAAACGCTTTATGGTAGCCATCG
>JALOLW010000518.1 GCA_025455795.1 Spirosomataceae bacterium | reverse complement strand
ATATTGAGGGGGTTAAAGCCATGCGCAAAGACATCCGCGCCGCCGAGCGCGACCCCAAACTCCGCGATATGTACGGACAAATCGGTGAATTTTGAGGTGATGCAGCGAAGGAGTAAACGATACATCTGGTATAAGATTTGTTTTACGAAATTTGGTAGTATTTCAATATTTTACAGTAAATTAGTGCGAAATATGCTTGGTATTAGCAAGATTTATCCCTCAGCCGCTCTATTTTACTGACGCCAATGTTCAAAAGCAATGTTTCAAAAACTATTCCAGAGTCTCTCACTCAACAACTACGGGAAGGGAGCGAGGAGGCTTTTGAACAGGTCTATCATCTCTATCATAAACATCTCTATGCCATTGCGCTGAAATACCTCAAAAACCCCGATTTGGCAGAGGATGCCCTGCAAGAGGTTTTTTTGAAATTGTGGAATGTTCGTCAAGAACTCGACGACGACCACTCGCTCAAAGCTTATTTGTCGGTAGTGATGCGCAACCATGTCTTAAATGTGATTCGGAATCAGCAACGTGAAATCGCCAATTATGTAGAATATACCCTTAACTGGTCAGAGTCGGACGATGAGGGCGACGAAAACAAACGCTTAGAGCAGAGTATATGGCTGCTCGAGCAAGGGGTATCGCAGCTTTCGCCCCAAAAAAAACGAATTTTTCAGCTACGCATCACAGAACATCTCAACAATGAGCAGATAGCCCAACTACTGGGGCTTTCTATCAATACCGTCAAGTTTCAATTTTCTCAATCGCTTCATTTTTTGCGTACTTACATACGCAACCGCACCGAGATTTTGCTGTTACTTCTGCTCTGGAAGGTACTTTTTTGAATTTTTTCATTTTTTTTTTGCATTTCATATCATACCAACGGGTATCGTCGGTGTATAATATGTAACATACACTTTGCGCCTCCCCCTTAAACACCTCTTGAAAATGAACGTTGAACTGGTCGAAAAGTATCTCAATGACGATTGCACAGCAGAGGAAGCCGCCCAAGTGTTGGCGTGGTTGGCTACGCCGAAAGGGCAAGCATACTTGAAAATTTGTTTGGAACAAGACTTGAAAATGGAGTTAACTCCCCAGGTTGAATTGGACTCAGCATCTGTTTTCTCAAAAATCAAAGAACAGCTGGAGTCATTGCCGCCGACAGAAACGATTAAGAGCAGAACATTGTGGTACCGTTGGGCCGCAGCAATAGTCGGGATTTTGATGGTGGTAGGAGCGGGATATTGGTATTTTTTACCCCAAGATTTGATAGTAAAGACCGATTTTGGCATGACCAAAACCATTGTGCTTCCGGACAAGTCGGTAGTGACACTCAATGGAAACTCTGAAATCAAATACCGCAAACAATGGGTCTCTAACGAAACAAGAGAGGCCTGGGTCAAAGGGGAGGCCTTTTTTAAGGTGACACACCAAGCCAATCACGAACGTTTTGTGGTGCATTTGCCCCGAATATATGATGTTGAAGTCCTCGGAACGGAGTTTTGGATTTATGCCCGTCAGCACAAGACGAGGGTGGTACTCAACACTGGAAAAATACGACTCCGCGTAGCCGAAAAAGCCGAGAATATGCTGGACATGAAGCCCGGTGATATGTTTGAAGCAGATGCCAACGCCAAGCGATATGTGGCCAAAAAAGTCAATCCAGAGACCTACTCTTCTTGGCGTAAATCAGTGCTTACGTTTGAGGAAACCTCGCTGTCTGAAATCATACAACGGTTGGAAGAAATCTACGGTGTAGAAGTGATAGTGACAGAAAAAGCCTTGTTACAACAACAGTTTTCGGGGTCTTTGCCGAGCCAAAACATGGATGTACTGCTAGACGGCCTCGAAAAACTATTTGACTTGAAAGTAACCAGAACCAAACGAGAAATCATCATTGAATCAAAAGATAATTAAACCCTTTCAGCAAAAATCTATATTCTTTCTATTTTTTATTTTCAAACCCAATTTCTAATCAAATGAAACATCTATTTTTCTGGGTCATGAGTGCTGTTGCTGGAGGAGTGCTATTGGCACCGTCGGCGTCGGCGCAACTGTTGGCGTCTAATATGCGTCACTCGCCCCAAAGTAATGAAATGAAGGCCGAAAGACCTCAAATGCTGCCGCTCAAATCGGCTTTGGCCGATTTGGAACGTACTTACAAAGTATCGTTTATTTACAGAAGCGAACTGGTAGATGTCAAAATCCCGATGCCCGAAGGCCGTAAGGCTGGCAATGTTGAGACACAACTACAGACAATTTTGGAGAGTAGCGGCCTCAAATACGAACGGGTGCGCGACAATTTTTACATCATTCTTTCCAAAGACCAAAAGAAAGATAAAGCCATAAAGAAACTCAACAAGGTGGGGTTTCAAGAAAATACCGCTAACAACACCGCCAATGCCGCCATACCTCCCATCGAATTGATGAGCCACGCTGCCAAAATCGGTTATCTCACAACGGCTTCGGTTGATAGAACCGTGCGCGGGACTATCACCGATAATGAGACAGGGGGAATTTTGGCAGGGGTCAGCATTGTAGTGAAAGGTACAAACCGTGGTACAACCACTGACGGACAGGGACGTTACTCTATTTCAGTTCCAGATGGCAATACAACCCTTGTATTTAGTTTTATTGGCTATGCCAGTCAAGAAGTAGCCGTATCGGCCAGCCGCTCGGTGGTGGATTTGGCTTTGATGGCTTCGACGGCTTCACTCAATGAGGTGGTCGTGGTAGGTTATGGTACGCAAAAGAAAACCTCGGT
>JALOLW010000517.1 GCA_025455795.1 Spirosomataceae bacterium | reverse complement strand
TTGGTAATGAAAGCCATATTGAGGTCTTCAAGCGCGATGTCAGAGGCTTTGTACTGCTGTTTGAGATATTCTCGAACTTTTTCTTTCGTAATCAAATACCTTTTATGAGTGGCCTCAGATAAATGTCCGCTTTTGGCTTTTTCAGCAAATTTTAGGTTGTGGTAATCAAATGCTTGGAACAGGGTTTTGGTTTCTTCCTTGATACCGAGGTAAGCATTACGAACCATCTCAGGCTTTACACGTGGGGTCTGTGTAACCAGTAAGTTGTAGTGCTTTTGAAGTTCTCCTTTGACCAAGTTGAGATAGCTATTGAGCGTTCTTGCTTCTTCGGAGTTGCCTTTCATTACTCCTGCTTTGGCGATCCATTTATCTGGATGTACTTTTTTCCCAAGGGAAAACTCAGTTCTTGCGCCTTCGATAGTCAGTCGGACATAGACTGGGGAGAGGCCATTTTCATCGGCTTTGGATTTGCGTAGCCAGAACAAAACGCATAGGTTTTGATTCACTTTCATTTTTTTTGATGTTTTGGGTAACTGAATAATTGATTTGTTGCATACGATTTGGTGTTGTTTGATGCAAAATATTACACTGTAATACTTTGATAATCAAAATGATAACTCCAATTCGGTGCCCAAAAGTAAACATCAATCAATGTAACCGAAAGTGCCACCTAAGCATTGAGCTTTATTGGTTTATTTTGAGGGGAAATAAATAAAAAAACCTCAAAATCATACGAATTTTGAGGTTTTGAAGCGTTTTAGGCTTTGTTTAGTGATCCCGCTGGGACTCGAACCCAGGACCCATACATTAAAAGTGTATTGCTCTACCAACTGAGCTACGGAATCATCGAATTTTGCAGCATTTTGAGGTGCTTTTCAAAATTGTGGTGCAAAAGTACGGGTATTTAAAATATGATGCAAATATAAATCTGAAAAAATATTGCTATTTTAAGGCAAATGTCGCTAAATCAACCGTTTACAGCGCTAAAATTTATACAATTCCTAAATACCAATATAAGCACTGATTAGATTTTACCTAACTTTTTCTTCTATTTACATCACCTGTTTTGCCCTATTTATAACAAAATCTCCTATCGGGGCGGGAGGCTTTTAATCGCATGAAACTATTTCGCTTTGGTTCTTACGAACAAGAAAAACCTGGGGTGATTCTCCCCAATGGTCGTAAAATAGATGCTTCTGGCTTTGGACATGACTACAACGAGGCCTTTTTTGCCAACAATGGTCTCCAAAAACTGTCCGATTGGCTCCAAACCAACGCCTCCAACTGCCCCGAAGTGTCTGATTCTGTGCGCTTAGGGTCCTGCTTGGCGCGGCCTTCCAAAATCGTCTGCATTGGCCTCAATTATGCCAAACACGCCGCTGAATCAGGAGCGGCAATTCCCAAAGAACCCGTCGTTTTTTTCAAATCTACGACCGCACTTTGTGGTCCTTTTGACAATGTCATCATTCCCAAAAACTCAGTTAAAACGGACTGGGAGGTGGAATTGGCATTTGTGATAGGCAAAAAATGCACTTACGTCACCGAGGCTGAAGCGATGGACTATGTGGCGGGTTATCTCTTGCACAACGACTACTCTGAGCGTGAGTTTCAGCTCGAGCGCGGCGGGCAGTGGGTCAAAGGCAAAAGCGCCGATACATTTGCACCGCTGGGGCCTTTCATGGCCTCCAAAGACGAAATAGCCGACCCGCACAAATTGCGTCTTTGGCTTAAAGTAAATGGCCAAATGCTCCAAGACTCCAATACCGATGACATGATTTTCAAAATTCCGACCATCGTGAGTTATTTAAGTCAGTTTATGACGCTACTGCCAGGTGATGTGGTTTCGACGGGTACGCCTGCGGGGGTGGGTTTGGGCTTGAAGCCGCCCCGTTATCTCAAATCAGGCGATGTAGTCGAGTTGGGCATTGACCATCTCGGCACACAGCGTCAAGTGGCAGTAAACTGGGAGTGAGAGTGATTTATAAATTAATTCTACAATGCGTTTTTATACTTTTTTATTGTTGCTCTGTTCTATCTCTTCTTTTGCCCAAAAGAAAAATGAGAAATATCAATACCATATTTTTGAAGCCAAAGGCAGTATCAAAATAGACGGCCTCGAAAACGACGCCGCTTGGCAGCAGACCGAAGTAGCCAAAGATTTCTACATGATTACGCCCATGGATACGAGTTTTGCCAAAAACAAAACCGAAATGAGGCTGTGCTACGACCAAAACAACCTCTACATCATAGCCGTATGCTACAAGGCAGTCAAAGGGTCGCTGGTGGTCGAGTCGCTCAAACGAGATTTTAACTTTGGCCTCAATGACAACTTTTTTGTGGTCTTGGATACTTTCGATGACCTCACCAATGGTTTTTCGTTTGGAGCAAGCGCAGCAGGAGCGATTTGGGACGGACAACAGGCCGACGGTGGGCTTATCAACCTCAACTGGGACAACAAATGGCAGGGTGTCACGCGCAACTATGAAGACCGCTACGTGTGGGAAGCGGCGATTCCTTTCAAAACGATTCGCTATCGCCCTGATAATCAGCGGTGGGGCCTCAATGGAAGTCGGCTTGATATTACAACCAACGAAAAATCGTCTTGGGCACCCGTACCGCGTCAGTTTCAATCGGCCAATTTGGGCTATGCGGGGGTGTTGATTTGGGATAAACCGCTGCCCGCCGCGGGCAAAAACATTTCGTTGATTCCGTTTGCGTTGAGCAGTGTATCAAAAGATTATGTCAAAAATACCGACCCCAAATACCGCGCTGAT
>JALOLW010000097.1 GCA_025455795.1 Spirosomataceae bacterium | reverse complement strand
GATATAGTGTGCCAAGACCGCGAGGCGTTGTTGATTTTGGGTCAATCTGGCAAAGGCAAAACCACCCTGCTGCACCTGATGGCTCTGCTACTACGGCCACAAGGCGGCCAAATTCTTATCAATGACCAAGACATCGCGCCGCTTTCGGTGGCCCAAGCCGCCCAAGTGCGAGCCGAACAAATAGGCATTGTCTATCAAAAACCCCATTTTGTGAGTTCGTTGAGTGTGTTGGACAATCTGCTGTTGTCCAATTATTTGGCCCAAAAAAATCAAGACAAAGGCAAGGCGAAAGCCCTCGCCGAACAGTTGGGATTTGGGGAGCATTTGCCCAAAAAAACGCACCAACTCAGCCAAGGTGAGCAGCAGCGGGTGAGCATCGCGCGGGCATTGATGAACAACCCCTCGGTGATATTGGCCGACGAACCTACCTCTAACCTGGACGATGACAATTGCCAAAAAGTGGTTCAACTGCTTCAAAATCAGTCGGAAAAAATCGGGGCGAGTTTGGTAGTAGTGACCCACGACCAACGCCTCAAAGATGTTTTTGCCAATCAAGTGCATTTGTCATAGTTTATTTTATCCCCCAACAATGAAAACAAACCCCCTTTTTCCTTTTTTCGTTAGTACTGCTGTGTTGTTGTTGATGGCTTCTCGGCGTGACGATGACTTTGTGGAAGATTTTCAAGAAATCAACACGGAGGTAGTCAAAAATAGCCGTGCCTACGAAACACTCCGCGAAGCTACTTCGACCATCGGGCATCGGCTCACGGGTAGTACCAACGGCGCCAAAGCAGAAGCCTATTCGTTCAATCTGCTCAAAAAATACGGCTATTTGGATGTCAAATACCAACCGTTTGAGGTAGAGGCGTGGATGCGCGACACCGTTACGCTCGAAATCGTCCCCAACAAAAGCGATAATTTTCGCAGTGTTCCCGTAGTGGCTTTGGCGCACTCGCCCGTACAAGCACGGGTCAACGGGCCGATTATAGACGTTGGCAACGGCTTGCAAGAGGATTTTGAGGCGGTGAAAGATAAAATCAAAGGCAAAATCGCGCTGGTCAATATCGGTTTGACGAACCCAAAACCTGGCCAAAAAAACCTTCATCGTTCCGAAAAAACGGCTCTGGCCATCAAATATGGGGCCACGGCCATCATTACCGTCAATCAGATTCCCAACAACGTACTACTCACCGGGACGGCCTCGGTGACGGGGGCGTTGATTTCGATTCCTGCCGTCAATATCTCCAAAGAAAGCGGCGAAGAAATCAGGAGTTGGGTCAAAGTAGATACTGATTTGCACGCCATCATTGACATGCACAACATCAGCCGAAAGGTCAAAGCCCGCAATGTGATAGCGACGCTCAAAGGCAAATCTGACGACCGCATCGTGGTAGGAGGGCATTTGGATTCGTGGGATTTGGCCACGGGCGCGTCTGACAACGGCCTCGGTTCGTTTACGATTATGGACATTGCACGGGCATTCAAAGCCTTGAAAATCAAGCCCAAACGCACCATTGATTTTGTGTTGTTTATGGGAGAAGAACAAGGGCTGCTCGGCTCGCGGCACGTCGTGAAAGAATACATCAAAGCCAAGCAACTCGACCGCGTAAAATACATGATGAATCTCGACATGACCAACAACGTCTATGGCATGGGCGTAGGTGGCCGCGACGAAATGATTCCGTTTTTCAAAGCAGTGGGCGAGCAAATCAAGAAAGTGGATGGCGGTTTTGCCAACGCAGTAAGCAGTCGAGCGGGGTTACACTCTGACCACCAGCCGTTTATGATAGAAGGTATTCCCACGGGCGCGCCCGCTGCTCGACACGACCCCAAAGTGTTTGGCTGCTACCACGCCGACTGCGACCGCTTCGACCTCATCAAGCGCGACGAAATGCTCAACGGGGTGCGTTTTACGGCAATGCTGCTTTTTGCCCTCGCCAACGCCGACGAGCTTCCTGCCAAAAAAATGAGCAGTGAGCAAACACGCGATTTTCTCATTGCTCAAGGTCTCAAAACGGAGTTGATTATCGGTAAAGATTGGAAGTGGGGAGAATGAGAGAATGAGAGAATGAGAGAATGAGGAAAGGCAAAAAGGCAGAAATACGAAATGGTATAAAAAGCTGATTTTTAAGGAGTTGAGCAGAAGTTTTCGGATGTATCCCCACAAGGGTTTTGAACCCTTGTGGGGCTGAATGCGACGAATCAAGCACCTGAAAACTTTTGCTTTAGTACTTAAACAGTTTCATATTTAGGCATCTAAGCATTTCTGCATTCCAAAATTGCCTCACTCGTAGCACGACTCACTCCCAAGTTCGTATCAGTCGTGCCACGAGTAAAATCTAAAACGGCAGATTGTCAGCTTCACTGCTGCTGTTCAAATCTTCAGAAATAGGATTGAAAACAGGCGGCCCACTGCTGCGCGGGCTGTTTTCTACGGTTGCTGGTGCAGAACCGCCCACATCGCCCATACTGACCGCGTCCATGCGCCAAGCCTTTACATCGGTGTACCAGCGTCCGTTGTACTCCCGACTTTCGAGGTCAAACGACACGTTGATTTCGTTGCCTACTTGCAGCAAGCTCTCGTTGATTTTGTCACCCCAAGCCGAAATACAAATCTTTTTGGGATACTGAGCGTCGGTTTCGATGACAAATTCTTGCTTGCGCCAAGCACCATTTTTGCCTTCGCCCGTTTGTAGAGGTAGTAGTTGAATGACTCTTCCTTTGATTTCCATTGGTGATTATTTTTGTTTGAATTGATTGAATTTTTGAAATTGTAACCTAATGTAAACTACTGACTGTGAACTACCTACGCGCTCACCAACTCCGTGATTTCGCGTTTTTGTTGGGCGTATTTGGAAGCTGCTTTGACAAAATGCACAAAAAGCGGGTGTGGATTCATCACCGTACTTTTGAGTTCGGGGTGGTACTGCACGCCAATGAAAAACGGATGATTGGCCAACTCAATCACTTCTACGAGGTCGTTTTCGGGGTTGATGCCCGACAACACCATGCCCGATTTGGCAAAATCCTCGCGGTAGCGGTTGTTGAACTCATAGCGATGACGGTGCCGCTCGCTGATGGTCGTTTTGCCATAAATCTTGTGAGCCAGTGAGTTGGATTGAAGTTTGCAGGTATAGGCTCCCAAGCGCATCGTGCCGCCCTTGTTGGTGATTTGTTTTTGTTCTTCCATCATGTCTATCACCGCCCAGTCGGTTTCTTTGTCCATCTCAATAGAGTGCGCTTCTGACCAGCCCAAGACGTTGCGCGCATACTCAATGACGGCCATTTGCATTCCCAGACAAATCCCAAAAAACGGGATATTGTTTTCTCGCACGTACTGTACTGCGGCGATTTTGCCCTCAATGCCCCGTTCGCCAAAACCTGGAGCAACCAGCACCCCGTCCAAATCTGCCATCATGTCGGCGGCATTTTCGGGCGAAAGGTGTTCGGAGTGAATCCACTCAATCTGAACTTTGCACTCATTGACCGCCCCCGCGTGGATAAACGACTCTGCAATAGACTTATACGCATCGTGCAGCTCGACGTACTTGCCCACGAGACCGATTTTGAGGGTAGTTTTGGGGTTGCTCAGACGATTCACAAAATCCTGCCAAGCGTCCAAGTCCACGTCTTTGTCATCGTAAATATCCAACATATACAGGGCGCGTTGGTCCAAACGCTCCTTTTTCATCAAGAGGGGTACTTCGTAAATCGTACTGGCGTCCATGGCTTCAATGACCGAACTGGGCTGCACGTTGCAAAACAACGCTATCTTTTTACGCATTTCGGGAGGAAGCGGATGCTCAGTGCGGCATACCAATATATCGGGCTGAATACCAGACTCTTGCAGCATTCTCACGGAGTGCTGTGTGGGTTTGGTTTTGAGTTCACCTGCCGAGCTGAGGTAGGGAATGAGGGTGAGATGAATCACGAGTGCGTCGTTTTCGCCGAGTTCAAACTTCAACTGCCTGACCGCTTCCAAAAACGGCAAAGATTCAATATCGCCCACGCAGCCACCGATTTCGGTGATGACGATGTCGTATTCGCCCGTTTCGCCCAAGAGGCGCATTTTGCTCTTGATTTCGTCGGTGATGTGGGGAACTACCTGAACGGTTTTGCCCAAAAAATCTCCCCTGCGCTCCCGTGTGATGACATCAAAATAGATACGCCCCGTGGTGACATTGTTGGCTTGCGAGGTAGGCGTATTGAGAAAACGCTCGTAATGCCCCAAGTCAAGGTCGGTTTCGGCACCGTCGTCGGTGACATAACATTCGCCATGCTCGTAGGGATTGAGCGTCCCGGGATCCACGTTGATGTAAGGGTCAAATTTTTGGATAGTTACCGACAATCCTCGTGATTGAAGGAGCTTGGCAAGTGAGGAGGCGATGATACCTTTACCGAGCGAGGACGTTACGCCGCCCGTAACGAAGATATATTTTGCGGTCTTTTTCCCGTTAGCAGCCATGATGGAGAGAGTTAGCTTTGGTCTGATTACGGGATACAAAGTTAGAGAAAATTCGATAGACTTTACTTCTTGGTAAAAGCCTATTTTGTGATTTTTCTACAACAACTTGATAGTCAGTCGAAACTAAATACATTGCTCTATTAGTTTTTGCCTGTTTTTGATTGTCCACATCCACTACCAACCCAAGCCAATCCTCTGCGATTGCAGACCGAATGCAGTGCTGTCAAGATGCTCAACAGCCACATTCGTCCACCAAAGCCCTTCATTTGTCCGTTTGTCTATTTTTTGAGCAACAGATTGGGTATTTATGCTTTGTTTTGAACCAAAAAACAGAACATGAAAGCAATTGTACACCAAAAATACGGCTCGGCAGACGTGCTGCACCTGCGCGAGATACCCCAACCTACCCCCAAAGCTGACCAAATTCTGGTCAAAGTCTATGCCACTACCGTCAATAGAACCGACACAGGCTTGCGCTCGTGCGAGTATTTTATCTCACGGCTCTTTACGGGCTTGTTCAAACCCAAATTTCACATTTGGGGCAGTGAGTTTGCGGGTGTGGTGGTAGAAGTGGGGGCAGCAGTGAGCGCGTTTAAAGTAGGCGATGAAGTATTTGGCCTCAGTGCCGACACTTTCGGGGCGCACGCCGAGTACCTCGCGGTATCAGAAAAAGGCTCAGTAGCGCACAAGCCGCGCAATCTGTCTTTTGCCGAAGCGGCGGCCATCTGCGAAGGGCCTTACTTGGCATTGAATTATTTAGAAAAAGTAAAACTCGGTCCTAAGCACCAAATTCTCATCAACGGCGCGTCGGGTTCTATCGGAAGTTCGGGCGTGCAGCTGGCCAAGTATTTTGGGGCAGAAGTTACGGCTGTCACCGATACCAAAAACTTGGCTTTGGCGCGGTCGTTGGGGGCCGATGTGGTCATTGACTACACCCAAGAAGATTTTACCCAACGCCCTCACCGCTTCGATTTTGTGTTTGATGCCGTGGGCAAAAGTTCTTTTTTTAAGTGCAAACCCCTTCTCAAACCTCAGGGCGTGTATTTTTCGACTGAGTTGGGGTATTTGTCCCAAAACGTCTATCTGCCGCTGTTTACGAAGCAAATCATTTTTCCGATTCCGAAAGACACCCAACAACAAATTGAACTTTTCAAAAAAATGGCCGAAGCAGGCCAACTCCGCGCCGTGATAGACCGTACTTACCGTTTAGAGGATACTGCCGAAGCCCATCGCTACGTTGAAAAAGGCATGAAAGTGGGCAGCGTGGTGGTGAGTGTGCTTTAAACTGGAAACTGGTGGCACGACTTCAAGTCGTGCCACCAGTGACATGAATTGATTTTGTCGAATTACTCCACCAGTTTTCGTAACTCGTTGAGTTTGAGCAAGGCATCAATCGGCGAGAGGGTGTTGATGTCAATGGTTTTTAGCTTGGTTTTTAGTTCTTCCAAACGCGGGTCTTGTGGTTCAAAAATGCTCATTTGGTAGTTTACTTTGGGCATTTCTTTCACGGCTTTTTGGGTTTCTTGTTTGCGGTGGCCTTTTTCGAGCGTGTGCAAAATATCATTGGCACGAAGTACAATCTCTTGCGGCATCCCTGCCATCTGCGCCACGTGAATCCCGAAGCTGTGTTCGCTGCCGCCTTCTTTGAGTTTTCTTAAAAAAATCACCTTGTTGCCCACTTCTTTTACCGCCACGTTGAAGTTTTTGACTCGGGTAAAATCCTCTGCCAGTTGATTGAGTTCGTGGTAGTGTGTGGCAAAGAGCGTTTTGGCGCGACTGCGGGGGTGATTGTGCAGAAATTCTGCGATGCTCCACGCGATGCTCACGCCGTCGTAGGTGCTGGTGCCGCGCCCGATTTCGTCCATCAAGACGAGGCTACGCTCGCTGAGGTTGTTGAGAATACTGGCCGTTTCGGTCATTTCGACCATAAACGTACTTTCGCCACGGCTTAGGTTGTCAGACGCTCCCACGCGCGTGAAGACTTTGTCCACGAGGCCGATTTCGGCTACTTCGGCGGGGACAAAACACCCAATCTGAGCCATCAACACAATCAGGGCCGTTTGGCGCAGCAAAGCCGACTTGCCCGCCATGTTGGGCCCCGTGATGATGATGATTTGTTGGGTTTCGTTGTCCAAATACAGGTCGTTGGGTACGTAACTTTCGCCCAGAGGCAACTGCTGCTCAATCACGGGATGCCGCCCCGCTTTGATGTTGAGGGCGGTGGAGTCGTTGATGAGAGGTTTGGCGTAGTTGTTTTTCTTGGAAATAACGGCAAACGAGGCCAATGCGTCCAAAATCGAAATGATGCGGGCGTTTTGTTGAATCGCGGTCACGTAATCGTTGGCGGCCAACACCAAATCGTTGAAAATCCGCTGTTCAATGACCGACAGTTTTTCTTCGGCGCTCAAAATCTTGTCTTCGTATTCTTTCAGTTCGGGCGTGATGTACCGCTCGGCATTGACGAGGGTTTGCTTCCGAATCCAATCGTCAGGCACGCGGTTTTTGTGGGCATTGGTCACTTCCAAATAGTAGCCAAACACCTTGTTGTAAGCGATTTTCAACGACGTGATGCCCGTGCGTTCTATCTCGCGGTTTTGGGCTTTGAGCAAATAATCCTTGCCCGAAAACGCCAATTCGTGCAAGCGGTCGAGTTCGGCATCAATGCCACTTTTTATCATCCCGCCCTGATTGGTCACGATGGGCGGGTCGTCGCGGAGTTCGGCTTCGATTTTTTCGAGCAAAAACTCGCAGGGGTTGAGTTGGTCTTGGTACTTGGCCCCTAAGCCCCCGAAGGGGGTTAAGGCTTCTTTGATGGGTGCGATAAACGACAACGCGCGTTTCAATTGCACCATTTCGCGGGGGTTGATACGGCGGGCGGCTACTTTGGAGATAAGTCGCTCTAAATCACCAATTTGTTTGAGATTTTGGAGCAGTTTTTCGAGGATTTCCTCGTTCTCCATCAGATAAGCCACCGTTTGGAGGCGTTCCTCAATCGGGGCTTTGTCTTTGAGCGGTAGCACGAGCCACTTACGGAGTAAACGTGCGCCCATCGGGGTCACGGTTTGGTCTAAAATCTGAATCAGCGGTACGCCCCCTTCTTGTTGGGGATAGACCAGTTCGAGGTTGCGAATCGTGAAGCGGTCGAGCCAGACGTATTTTTCTTCGTCCAAGCGCGTGAGGCGCGTAATGTGCTTGATTTCGCGGTGTTCGGTATCGGCCAAATACCGCAAAATCACTCCTGCGGCTACAATACCGTCGGTGAGGGCTTCCACACCGAAGCCTTTGAGAGAGGTAGTATTGAAGTGTTTGATGAGGATTTCGTAGCCAAACTCGTGCGTAAACGCCCAATCTTCGAGTGTGAAGGTATGAAATTTGTCGCCAAAGAGCTCGGGAAACTCTTGACGGTGTTTTTTGCAATACAACACCTCCGAGGGCGTAAAACTTTGAAGGAGTTTTTCGATGTAGTCTTTGCTGCCTTGCGTGGTGAGAAACTCGCCCGTCGAAACGTCCAGCAGCGCAATGCCAAAACTATCATTTTTGCCAAAATGAATGGCTGCCAAGTAGTTGTTCCGCCTGACATCCAGTACGTTGTCGTTGTAAGACACGCCCGGCGTGACGAGTTCGGTCACACCACGCCGCACGATGCCCTTGGCGAGGGCGGGGTCTTCGAGTTGGTCGCAGATGGCTACGCGCTCACCCGCCCGCACGAGTTTGGGCAGGTAGGTGTCGAGCGAGTGGTGCGGAAAACCCGCCAACTCTTCCTGCGCCCCGCCGTTGTTGCGTTTGGTAAGGACAATTCCCAAAATCCGACTGGCCCGAATGGCATCTTCTCCGAAGGTTTCGTAAAAATCACCCACCCGAAAGAGCAGCATCGCGCCGGGGTACTTCGATTTGATTTGGCGGTATTGACGATTGAGCGGGGTGTCTTTGATTTTGGGGGTGTCAGTTGTATCTTTGGAAGGTCGAGCCATTTTTTAAGTGTCGAGTTTAGAGGAGGGAAGTGTGGGGTAAAAGTGTCCAGTTGCTGACTGTTTTTTTGTGTTGACGGTTATTCGATAATCTTTGTGGTTAGAAAAACTATCAGGTAGTTTGATTTATTCTCTGTGAACCTCTGTGACAGACTCTGTGTGCCTCTGTGTAAAAAAACAATTCGTCTTTAAGCCATTCTCACAAAAAATTACTCCACAAAAATAGTCAAAAACTTTGGGAGTAGCGCGGGCTTGAAATGGAGAAGCGTTTATTCGTACAAATCCTCTAAATCAGCTTCGCAGAGTTCGATAAACAGTTCGGAGATTTTGGTGGTGAGGTCTTGAAAGAACCGCTCTCCTTTGGCGGCGGTGGCTTTTTTGGGGTAGCCTACACCCGTGTCGTCGGTTACTTGGGTCCAGCGGCGTTCGGCCCACGCCCAGCCTTCTTGCATGGCCGATATTTTGATTTTTTTGGCGTGACCGTCACCTGCTTCGTCGAGGGGAAGCACCAAGTCGGGGCGAATGTGGAGTAGGAGAGAGGTTTCGGTTTCGTCGGCGTGGTCGCCGGGGTATTCAAAATAGTCGGCCCCATCGAGGGCTTTGAACCAAAAGCAAGTGCTTATCCAGAGTTGCGGGAACTTCGCGCCTACTTCCCGTACCATTTGTTTGAAGTCATTGCCGCCGTGGCTGTTGAAAATCAGGAGTTTGTTGATGCCACTACGCACCAGCACTTCGGCGATGTCGCACAAAATCGCCATCTGCGTGCTTGGGTAGAGATTTAGGCACAGTGGAATATCGGCCTGCCCCGTATTGACCCCAAACGGAACCGTAGGCAACACCACCACGTAATGCCCTGCTTCCCAAGCCATACGGGCGGCTTCGGACGTGAGGGCGTCGGCTTCGATGTTGTCGGTGGCGTAGGGGAGGTGATAGTTGTGGGCTTCGGTGGCTCCCCAAGGCAGCACGGCCAATTGAAACTCAGTTTCTTTGACCGCTTGCCAGTTGGTTTCGGCTAAAATATAAGGGCGCATTTCTTCACTTTTTCATTTTCTCGTACACCAACTGAATGATACCATCTTTGAGGCCGAGGTCGGGTACGATGATTTCTTTGGCCCCCGACCACTTCATGGCCGCGATGTAGATGTCGGAGGCAGGTACAATGACATCGGCGCGGTCGGCATTGAGGCGGAGTTTGTGGATGCGGTCTTCGAGCGAAAACGACGCGATGTAGTCGCGCATTCGTTGGAGTTCGGTGATAGAAGTCGCGTTTTCGGAGGTTTTGGAGACCAGATTGAACAATTTACTGATGTTGCCACCCGTTCCTACGGCCACCACGGGTTCGTAAGTGTCTATGTTGGCTTCAATCCACTGTACGATTTTGGCCCAAGCTCCTTTGTTTTCTTTGCCTTCGAGCAGTCGCACCGACCCGATTTTAAACGACTTTGAGGCTACTTTTTGACGATTAAAATACAGGTTGAGTTCGGTACTGCCACCGCCCACGTCAATGTGCAGGTATTGACCGTTTTGGAGGGCTTGCACCACCACATTGTTGATGAGTTCGGCTTCTTTGCTCCCGTCAATGACGTGGATTTTGACGCCCGATTTTTCGGCGATACGCGCCACTACCTCACTGCTATTGGCCGACTCGCGCATGGCGGAGGTAGCGCAAGCCATAAAAGCCTCTACCTCGTGGAGTTCCATGAGGAGTTTGTAGCACTGCATGAGTTTGGTAGTGCGCGCCTCGCTTTCGGGCGTGATAACGCCGTAGTTGAACACGTCATGCCCCAAGCGCAACGGAAAACGGACGTATTCTACTTTTTTGAAAACGGTATGCCCGTCGTCTTTCAATACGGACGAAATCTGTAAACGGGCCGCGTTGGAGCCAATATCTATCGCTGCGATTTTCAAAACGGTACGAATTTTGGTTAAAATTTGGGCGCAAGAAGCATTTTTTATTGCTAAAAATCAACCCTTATTGAAGTGAAGATAGGACCAACCACCCGTATTACGTCAACGGCCCGGGATTGAACA
>JALOLW010000516.1 GCA_025455795.1 Spirosomataceae bacterium | reverse complement strand
ACTCACGCAGTCGCTGCCTGCCTTCAACGAAGCGGTTGTCACGCTTACTGCTGATTTTCTGAACCGCTTACAGTCAGGCCAAAGTTACCAATTCTTGTGCCGGACGCGGTTGGTGGCCGACCAAGACACCCTCAACGACCTCTTGAATCAGACCCGAACTGTAGCCGCCGAAACAGTAGTGGCCAATGTGACCGCCACTTACTGCGATACCGATCCTGCCTCGCTCATCTCGCGGGCGGCGGGTGTGGCGTATTGGTACGATACGCCCACCAACGCCGTGCCGTTGGCAGTGGGCAATTTTGCCAGCAGTGCGCGTCAGCCCAACAATACCTTTTTTGTAGCACTCAACGATTTCAGCGGGCGCGTGGGGCCTGTCACCAAGTCGGCTTTTACAGGTGGCTCGTATTCGGGGGCTTTTGGCCCGCAGCCATTCATCAAAACCGACGTGCCGCTTGTACTCGAAAGCGCACGGCTTTACACGGCTTCCACGGGTAAAATCACGTTTACCGTACAAGGACTGGATGATAGTTTTATTTCTTCGGTCACGATTGATACCAAGGCAAGCCGAAATGCTACCGCCCCCAACACAGGCGTACCCGCAGGACAATTTGCCGACGATCCCAACGATCCCGGCGAAGTCTATGCCCTCAATCTGCCGATTCCAACGCCCGGTGATTACAAAATAGCTATCGAATACGAAGACGGCGCGACTATTTTCAGAAGCAATTCGGGGGTCACGGGCTTTCCGTTTCGGATTCCCAACGTAATAACGATACGCGGGGCGTTGTCTGCCCAAAACAACCGAGTGGACACTCTGACCAATGCTTACTATTATTTGTACGACTTGAAAGTGACGGCGTTGGGATGCCCCAGTCCGCGCGTGGCAGTAATGGCCCAAACGGCCACCAAAACCGCCCCAACTGTGGCTTTTGATGGCCCCAATGCTATCTGCGAGGGGGGAGAATTAGCACTAAGAACGCCTGCCAATGCGGGTGTTTATCAATGGTTTTTGAACAATCAACCCATCCGAAACGCGGCGGCGGCTACTTACAATGCTACCGTAGCGGGTACTTACACTGTCAGCACGTCGGTCAATAACTGTCTTCCTACGCTTTCTGCCCCCGTCATGCTCACTACCCGTCGCCCCGAAAAACCCACTGTAACTGTGGATGGTATCACGCTGCAATCCAACGTGATGACTTCGAATCAGTGGTTTCTCAACGGACTCCCCATTCAGGGTGCAACCAACCGCACTTTGACGGCTTTTCAAACGGGTAACTACGCCGTGCGTGCCAATGCCAACGGCTGCGGCGAATTGCTATCAGACGATGTCCGCATCGTGGTTACGAGTCTGGAAGAAGAACCTTCGTGGCGTGGTGTGGGCGCGCGTGCGTATCCCAATCCCACCCGCGACCGCCTCGTGTGTGAGTTTCAGAATGAATCCACCAAAGGCAATGTCCAAGTAACCCTATACGATGCCACAGGCCGACTTTTGAAAGAACAAAGTATGGAAAAAATTGGTAGAATTTTTAGAACTGAATTTAATTTGCAGAACCTTGAAAACGGTACGTTTTTTGCTACTATACAAGAGGAAAGTGCGGACACCCGTACTGTGTTGAAAATTGTGAAGAACCCTTAGACGTGAGACGAACCACAGAATTATGCACTTTGCTTTACCCCATATTTTTACAACAACTCAACGTTTTTTAACAAACACCGCTTTAACCGTCTGTTTGTCAGCTTGTTGCTTTTATTCTTTTTCACAAAATTTCGATACGCTATCAAATCGCCCTCTCCAATCGTATTCAGCGTTTATGGCTGATATACAGAGCAGGTATGTATCAAATCGCCTCAAAGCCTATCAGATAGCTAAAAAAAGCAACTGGCTTCTCCACAAAAATTATGCCAACGGCAATACCATTTCGCTACAAGGCATTGATACTTTTGGGCATCCGATTTACTACACCACCCACAACGTCATCGCGTCGGTAGGGACTTCGACCAAAGAACTGTACCAAGGAGGAAGCCTCGGGCTGGATTTGAAGGGCGATTTACCCACACTCAACGGGCGTTTTTGTATTTGGGACGGCGGGCTGCCGCTGCTCAATCACGTCGAGTTTGGAGGACGAGTCACGCACTTAGACCAAAATCGTACCTTGAGCGACCATACTACCCACTTGGTAGGTACTATGATAGCGGCGGGAATCAACCCACAAGCCAAAGGCATGGCCTTCAATGCCAAAGTAGATGTGTGGGACTATACCGATGATTTGGTAGAAATGACCAAACAAGCCTCCAAAATGTTGATTTCCAACCACGCCTACGGGCCTATCGTGGGCTGGTACTTCAATGCCAATCGTTCTGGCAAAGACCCCAATCTCAAATGGGAATGGTGGGGCAATACCTCCGTCAGTAGTTTTGAAGAATATCGGTTTGGCTACTACGACGAAAAAGCCCGCGACTTGGATTTTTTGACTTACAACAATCCTTTTTATTTGGTTGTCAAGTCAGCAGACAACAAACGCGCCGAAAACGGACCACCTGCGGGAACGCCGTATTTTATTCGCAATACCAACACTACCAGCACCCAAGCGCGCAGCCGAAACGACGGCTACGACATCATACCAGCCGAAGCCAACGCCAAAAATATTTTGACCGTAGGCGCGGCAGATGTTACCCTCACCAACGGCCAACGCACGGGCTATTCTGTCGCTAAATTTAGCGGTTGGGGACCTACCGACGACGGGCGCATCAAACCCGATTTGCTCGGAGTTGG
>JALOLW010000096.1 GCA_025455795.1 Spirosomataceae bacterium | reverse complement strand
CATTCGTTTTTTGAATTTCCTCGGCCAAAACGGAGCATAATTCGGGTGAAAAAATCTGTGCTTGGGTTTCTAACAACTCCAAAAACATCTTCGCAAAGCGGCTTTCGTCGGTAAAAACCAAATCCCCAACGCCTTCAAAACTGATGTTGAACACCACGTAACTTTTTTGTTTACGCAATGTAGTGGCAATGGTGTATAACATCGTCGTTTTTCCGTATTGGCGTGGACGATTGATAATGAAGTACAAACCTTCATCTATCATATTTAGCGTATCGTCCAACTTACGAGAAATATCTGCCATGTAGTGTTTGGCAGGGCGGCAAATACCTGTGACATTGAATGTTTTTTTCATCGAAGACGGAATTAGGCCGTAAAGATAGCCCTAAAATCCTCAGAAAACTTAAATGGGCCTTCGTCGAGGGGCGGTCACTGGGAAGGGAGTGATGGTAGCGGCACGATTGGGGGTGTTTTTTCGGAAGGCTTGGGCAAAATTAGGCGTTAGGTGAGCCAAGTGAACAGTGCCAGACTGAAAGACCAAATTTACCACGTATTCTTGCTCGTAAACGGCCTCATCTTCGCGGGCGGGGAGCCACTTGGGCATCTCTTTGAGTAATTCGACGACTTTGTTGAGAGAGAGGAGTGAATTGGGCAAATAATGCTTCAAGGTCACGGTACTATCGGCTTGAATCGTAATGGCAAAAGAGGCGAGTTCGGCCTGAGAGCCTACTTTATTTCTGCCCAGTTTGGTTCGCAAATAGGCTTGTAAGGCATAGTCTCCCCCCTGAAATTCAGCGTCTTGACTGAACTCAAAAAAAGGCACTTCTTGGCCGTCTTTGTCGTAGCAATGCTTTTCTTTGCGGAGACCCGTCCAGTAAACCTCACGGCGTTTGAGGCTACCATCTTCTCGATAAACCACAAAATCGCCCGACAATTCACCGTTTTTGTAATCAGCACTCCAATACAACTGCCCGTTTGGATAGAAACCTTTGGCAAATCCCTGCCGTATGCCTTTGGTGAAGTTTTTGAAGTTGGTTTCGGTCAATAAAACGCCTTTTTTATCGAAAACACGGAGGGTCGCAAAGTGTTTTTTCTTGTCGTGGAAAGTGATTTCTTCGTCGTGGTCGGCAAAACTACGCTGCACTACTTTTTTCCAAAGCGAATCGGGCGCAGATGCCAGCACATCTGCACCAAAGACCACCCAAATGCCCAAAAACAAGAAGATGTTTTTCATTTTCCCAAAAGTTCTTTGGCCGTCCACGGTACGACGCGACCTTGCGAAGTGTGGCGGGTTTTGCTCACGATACCTCGACTGAGACCGCCCGCGTTGTTGCCCCATTCGTTGCGAATATACACCAAAATCGCCGTAATCGCCCCGTCGTCCATCGTCGAGTGAGAGGGCATTACGGGTAGAATATCGGGTACGTCGTACTGCTTTCCGTTGACTTCGAGGGGCCCTTCCATGCCATGCAACACAATGAGTGACAGGCGTTTTTCGTCGCCCAATACCCATGCCGACTCGGCCAACGGCGGGCCAAAACGCGGCAATCCAGCCCCGTCGGTGCCGTGACAACCAGCACAAGTGGTGAGATAATGCTGCCGACCCGTGGCAAAGAGCCGTTGGTCGTCGTCGCTAAGGGCGGCTTGGTCGGTGGCCGTTTTTTGGTGGGGTTGGTGCCCTTCCCAGGCAAACAAATTGGCGGCTGATTGCAGCAAAGCTGCTTGGCGTTTGTCCACTTCTTTTCTGCCAAAAATTTCGGGCGCAGCATCCAACGTGGTCGGACTGTTCTTTTTGTTTTTACCCTGTACTGCCAACGCCGTCAATACCGATTTTTGCCACCAATTCAACGCCTCTTTGGTGTTGATACGCGCCAGTAATTCTTTCATTTCGAGCGGATTACGCTTTTTGACGATGGCCGAAGTGAGCATTTCTACCAAAATCTCTTTGTCGGTTTGGGCAGTTTGCCAATCAGGCGATTGGAGCAGTTTTGTCAAAAACACATATTCACGGTTGGGTAAACTACTCAGCACGGCGTCGCGCATGAGTGGAGAGGAGAGGTACCGTTGGGTGATTTTCAACAAAATCGTTTCGGCGTCATTGGGTGTCAAAACCCGCGCCGAAAGCGCGATTTGCAGCGTTTGCGCTGGTGTAGCTTTTGGCAAAAACGAGAGAAGTTTTGCGCCCATTTGGGTTTGAATCGCCGCGTTGCGTTGGGCAATAGGTTCGAGCAACCGAAGGGCGGTATTGCTCACCAAGTGATGTGGGTCTTGGAGCAGTGACAACAAAACAGCCGAATCTTGCCATTGAAGTCCTTCCAACGTCCACAAAGCATGAAAACGTGCCAATGGAATCGGGCTGTTTTTGACCAAATCAAGCAGCAGCGGCACGGTTTTGGGGTCGTTGCGTTCTACCAAAACCCGTTGGGCGGCATCGCGGTACCAACCGTTGGCATTTTCCAAGGTTTTGACGAGCAAGGGCGTGGGCAAAGTCGAAAGTTTGGGGTTGGCGTTCGGCTTTGAATTTTTGGGAACAATGCGCCAAATACGCCCCAAATGAACGGGCAGCACCAAGTTTCGTTTGAGGGTTTGTTCGCGCAAGTAGGGGGTCACATACGCGCCATGTTGCACCAATCCACGGTACATATCGGCCACGTACAGTGCGCCATCGGGGCCTGTGGTGAGGCTTACGGGGCGAAAACGCTCATCGGTAGAAGCCCAAAATTCTTTGTTTGGGTGCGGGTCAGAAGCATTCACCACGAAACTATCTTGCCGTACTACGTTGCGCTTGATGAGGTTGCCCGCAGGCTCGCATACAAATACATTGCCTTGATAATCAACAGGAAATAGTTTCTCCCGATACACCAAAGGTGAACACGCCGCCGTAAACTCCCGCAGCCGCCCTTGGTCGTCGAGTGTGCCTGGGATGTAGCCCCGATTGACAGCAGGTGTAGGACGAATAGGATAAATACGACGGTCGAGGGTGAGGCCGTGGTCTATGCCCGTGGTAGGGGAGTGGTTCTTGTTTTTGGAAAGATAGTTGGGAGGGACCAAATCACCGTGGAGCTGCGACCAGTTGTAGTTGTAAACGAGTCGCCCCTCATCGTCGTGGCTGATGCCCCACTGTCCCCGAAACTCCGTGCTGTCGCGCAGCCACTTCCCATTGTCAAGCCGATACCGCAAGCGCGACTTGGCGTTGTAGTACCAGTTGTCTATGCCGCGCCAGAGGCCGTTGTCGGAGTGTTCGGGCAGGCCATTTTGGGCGTAAGTAGCGTCAATGAGGATTTTTTTGTCGGCTTTGAGGTCGTTGTTGGCATCGGGGGCAAACCAAAGGGCTTTGTTTTCGGCCACCAAAATACCGCCTTTGACGAATGCGATGGCGCGGGGTAGAATCAGTTTGTCTAAAAACACCGTGGCTACGTCCATGCGACCGTCGTGGTTTTTGTCTTGCAGCACTTTGATACGACCGATGGGCTGATTTTCGCCTTCACCGTCAATATCAGGCATGAAGCCGCGCATTTCTACCACCCACAGCCGCCCGTCGGGGTCGAACAGCACCACCACAGGGTCTTGAACGAGTGGTTCGGCGGCGACCAATTCCACTTTCATACCCTCCTCAACTTCAAACGTAGCCAATTCTTGGGCGGGTGTTTTTGGGGGGGATGGATTGTCTTGACTTGTTGTACTCATCAATACCCAACTCGCTGTCAGACATAGACTTATAAATACAAAAACGGAGTTTTGGAAAGGTTTCATTGTGAAAAATCAACGTAGTGAATTAGCTATTTTAAAAAGGACGAATGAAACACAAAATTACCCAAAGATAACACGCTAAAATAAAACCACCAAAGTTGGCAAAAAACACCTTCGGCAGGTACGATTTTGACAGTGAAAAAATGGACTTGCGTCAATGTATCTATTTTTGCGCCAGCCTTATCAGTAAAAAATAAACGTAGGCGTGTTTGACATATATCAAACCAAACTCCCCTTAGACCGACAATGAAACGAAGAGATTTTATTCAGCAAGCGGCGGTGGCTGCCGCGTCTTTTTTGATTGTGCCGCGCCACGTACTGGGCAGAGGCTACACCGCTCCCAGCGATAAAATCAACGTAGGTTTTATCGGTTGTGGCAAGCAAAGTGGCGGCTTACAGCGTAATTTTATGAAAATAGAGGGGGTGCAAGTCACCGCCGCCGCCGATGTTTATCAGGCCAAATTGGAAACGTTTGTGGCGAATGCCAACAAATATTACGCCGAAAAAACGGGTCAAAGCGACTACAAAGCGGTACAATCCTATCGTGATTTTCGGGAGTTGCTGGCCAACAAAGACATCAACGCCGTGGTCATTGCTGCCCCCGACCACTGGCACGCCGTAATGGCCGTCAAAGCCTGCGAAGCGGGCAAGGATGTGTATTGCGAAAAACCCCTCTCGCTTACCATTGCCGAAGGCCGCGCCATGGTCAATGCCACCCGCAAACACAAGCGCGTGTTTCAGACGGGCAGCATGCAACGTTCTTGGAAGGAGTTTCGGCAGGCGGTAGAACTGGTGCGCAACGGCTACATCGGTGACCTCAAACAGGTAAAAGTAAACGTAGGTGGCCCGCCAAAAACTTGGGATTTGGCCACGGAGACCACCCCCGAGGGCTTAAATTGGGATTTTTGGATGGGACCCAATACCGTCGCTCGTCCGTACAACAATGGCCTTGCCCCCGACCTCAAAGCCACTTTTTGGCCCAAATGGCGAGATTATAGCGAATTTGGTGGCGGCGGGATGACCGATTGGGGTGCCCATATGTTTGACATCGCGCAGTGGGGCTTGGACATGGACAACAGCGGCCCCGTCGAAATCATTCCCCCCACCGACGGCTCGGGCAAAGGGCTGATTTACCGATATAAAAACGGCATTGAAATGATTCACAACCCCGTGACGGGCAAGCAGCATTGCCATTTTATCGGTACCAAAGGTGAAGTGTGGGTAGCGCGTGGCGAACTCAAAACCACGCCCGAATCGCTCAAAGACCAGCTCATCAGGGCCAACGAAAAGCACGTTTATTTGAGCGAAAATCACTACCAAGATTTTATCAATTGCATCAAATCTCGCCAAAACCCTATCTGCGACGTGGAAGTGGGACACCGTACCGCGTCGGTGTGTACGCTGGGCAATATCGCCTATCAACTCCAACGACCTTTGGAGTGGAACCCTGACAAAGAAAAATTCAAAAAAGACACCGAAGCCAACGCCCTCTTGTCGCGCCCGATGCGCACCGAGTGGAATGTTTTGTAGCAAAAAGCGTATCTTTGTGGCCTTAAAACACAAAAGATGCGCTTTTTCGACCAAAACAAAATTCTATTTGCCCGTCTCGGCCTCCTTTTTTTTCTGATTACGGTTGTTTTACTACTGGTCATTTTCATTGAATTTTTGGTAGGCAATGGCGACGGCGTGTGGTTTGACTATGACCTTCGAGTGTTGGGTTTCAAGTTGATAAGTTGGATGTCGGGGGCGTTGGCGTTGTATTTGTTGGCGCGGTACAGCCCGCCGTTGGTCCAAAACTTACTCCTCTCATTGGTGAGCGTCGTTTTCCTCATTTACGCTGCCGAAACAGTAGTGGGCTGGATACATTCAGCCTCTCAAAAACCTGCCGTCACTACCACACCGCAGTACGCCGGACCAGCGTATGATTCAAGCTATGCTTTTGACGAGTTTTTGGGGCGAAAACCTATCCCCAATCACGTTTTCAAATGGGTCAAAACCCTCAACGGTAAACCCGCTATCAGCATTGATTTTACGGTAGATTCGCTTTCGCGGCGCGTCACACCAGCGGTAGATAGTGCCACCCGAACTCAGTACGGCTTGTTTTTGGGCTGTTCGTTTACGTACGGTGACGCCGTGCGCGACAACGAAACGATTCCGTATTTTTTTCAAAAACAAAATGCCGATTTTCAAACCTACAATTACGGCTTTTTTGGCTACTCGCCCCGTCATGCTTTGGCGCGTTTTCAACACCAAGATATTGCCAAGCAAGTGACTCAAAAACAAGGCTTTGCGGTTTACACTTTCATTGATGACCATATCAATCGGGCCATTCCGTCGGTGGGGTGGATTGGGATGTACGACGGTTTTTTCCCTGATATAGACGAAAAAACAATGCAAACCACGGGCGTATATCGTCTCAATCATCCCCTCAAATACCGCGCAGGAATGATGCTCTTCAAAAGCAAAATCCGTCAGCATTACGGCATGGATTTTCCGTTTGTTTATCGTCCTCAAGATTATGAACTGACGGCCAATCTCCTCAAAGCTACCCAAGAAGCCTACCAGAAGCAGTTTGGCAACAACCGCTTTTACGTGGCGTTGTATCCTGACCAGCTCAAAAAAGATTCACCGATGCCCAAACTTCTCCAAGAACGGGGAATCAAAGTACTGGATTATCGAAAACTGTTTCCGTTTCCTTCCAAACAATACCAATGTACTTACGACGGGCATCCCAACCCCGAAGCGCACCGCCTCTTTGCGGCGCAATTGGCGAAGGATTTGCAAATACTTCAAACCCCAAAATAGTGATTATCAACGCCTTTGACCTCAATGACCTGCCCCAAGTCGCCCGACAAGTGATAGCCGCTTGTGGCGATAATACCGTGTGGCTGCTCGAAGGGCAAATGGGCGCGGGCAAAACCACGCTCATCAAGGCGATTTGTCGAGAATTGGGCGTGTTGAACAACGTTCAAAGTCCCACGTTTTCAATTGTGAATGAGTACGTTACGCACTCGGGTGACACCATTTATCATTTTGACTGCTACCGACTCAAAAGCGAAACGGAGGCATACTACATCGGCGTTGAAGAATACCTGGATTCTGGTTACCTTTGCCTGATTGAGTGGGCCGATAGAATCGCCTCATTACTACCCCAAAAATACGCTTTGATTGCAATAAAAGAAGTAGAAGGAGGCAAACGCGAACTCCAAGTTTCGACTTCTACACCAGTATCCTAAAAGACCAATAACGAATAACAGACTACAACATGACAGGTTTTGGTGAATTGGCTCAACAGACGGCAATGTACCCGCAAGAATCGCTCGCTTTGACCAAAACGCAGCAGCGAGGTTTGCTCATTGGCCTGCCCAAAGAAATTTCCATGCAGGAAAATCGTATTGCCCTCACGCCCGAAGCGGTGGCGATATTGGTGAGAAACGGCCACCGCGTGTTGATTGAAAAAGGGGCAGGTGAAGGGGCAAAGTTTTCGGACAATGAGTACAGCGAAGCAGGTGGGCAAGTGGTTTATTCGCCGCAGGAAGTATTTGCTTGTGATTTGGTTTTAAAGATAGAACCTGTTGTTAATCAAGAATTTGAATACTTAAAGGCGGGTCAGACGCTCATTTCAGCCCTCAATCTGCCCACGCGCGAGAAGTCGTATTTTGAACATCTCAACGAAAAACAAATCACGGCTATTAGCTACGAACACATCGAAGACCCTGCGGGAGGGCGGCCCGTGATTCGGTCGTTGAGCGAAATAGCGGGCAGTACGGTGATGCTCATTGCGGCAGAATATCTCAGCAGTGCCAATCACGGCAAAGGCATTATTTTGGGAGGGATTACGGGCGTGCCGCCTACCAAAGTGGTCATCATTGGAGCGGGGACGGTGGCCGAGTATGCCGCCCGAGTAGCGATAGGCTTAGGGGCAGATATTAAGATTTTTGACCAACATATCTATCGCCTCCAACGCCTCAAATACGCTATCGGAAATAATATTTACACGTCTATCATCGAATCTGATACTCTTAGCGAGGCGATTCAGCGCGCCGATGTGGTGATAGGAGCTTTGCGTCCCGACAACGGGCAGAGTATTTGCGTAGTGACCGAAGAGATGGTGTCGAGAATGCGCCCTGGTTCGGTCATTATTGACGTGGGAATAGACCAAGGCGGCTGCATCGAAACCTCCCGCATGACCACGCACAAAACCCCCACTTACCGCGTCTATGACGTGATTCACTACTGTGTTCCCAATATCGCCTCGCGGGTGTCACACACGGCAAGTGTGGCGTTGAGCAACGTGTTTTTGCATATATTACTCAAAACAGGCACTGCTGGTGGCATCGAAGAGATGATTTATAACAATCGGTGGTTTGGTAAGGGAGTTTACACCCACGGAGGGACACTTACTGACACGCACATTGCCCAAAAATTCGGCATGAAATACAAAGACCTCAGCCTCCTAATGGCCGCGCGGATGTAGGTCAGTTGTTAGGATGTTCAAACTTTTTTAATTTAGAATTGTTATAAAAACAGTGGTTCAACTTAAAAGCCGTACTTTTGCGGACTTTTTGGTGACAACGAGTAATAATTAACGCATCATAATAAACGAATAACAGTGCGATAGCACATACAGTATGTTACTAATCAACGACTTACAGGCTTCAATAGGAGAGAAGCAAATTTTGAAAGGTATCAACCTGGAAGTAAAGCCCGGGGAAGTTCATGCCATCATGGGGCCCAACGGTTCGGGCAAGAGTACCCTTGCGTCGGTGCTGGCAGGCCGCGAGGACTATGAGGTAGTAGGCGGAAGCATCAATTTTGACGGGGAAGATTTGCTCGAAATGTCGCCCGAAGAACGCGCTGCCGCTGGTATTTTTTTGGCGTTCCAGTATCCTGTCGAAATCCCAGGCGTAACGACCATCAATTTTTTGAAAACCGCCCTTAACGAAATCCGCAAGTCGCGGGGAGAAGCCCCTTTGGACGCGGCGCAGTTTTTGAAATTGATGAGAGAAAAAGCCAAATTGGTCAATATTGACGATTCGTTGTTGAAACGCTCACTCAACGAAGGTTTTTCGGGAGGTGAGAAAAAACGCAACGAAATTTTCCAAATGGCCATGCTCGAACCCAAACTGGCGATTTTGGACGAAACCGACTCTGGTCTCGACATTGACGCGCTGCGCATCGTAGCAGAGGGAGTCAATAAGCTCCGCAGCCCCGAACGCTCCGTGATTGTAGTAACTCACTACCAACGCCTCCTCGACTACATCGTACCCGACTACGTTCACGTACTTTACAAGGGCCGTATCGTGAAGTCTGGCCCGAAAGAACTGGCCCTCGAACTCGAAGAAAAAGGCTACGATTGGATCAAAGCCGAAGCCGCTGCTTTGGTGTAGTCAATAATCAATAATTAATAACGAATAACGGCAGCTAATTAATGGACAATACGAATTTGAAAGATAAACTCTTGGCTGATTTTCAAGCCGTAGAAGGACGGATGAACGGCGCAAGCAAAAGCGCAGTACATCAGACCCGCCGAGTTGCTATCCAAAATTTTGACAAGCTGGGATTTCCGACTATCAAACACGAAGAGTGGAAATACAGTAATGTCAGTCAATTGATAAAACAATCGTTTGATTTCAACGTAGCGACGGATTTTGGACAACAACAAGTAGAGGCACTGGATATACCCAATTTAGAAGGCAATATACTGTACTTTATCAATGGTGTTTTTCAGCGCGAAATGTCGGTGATTGTGTCGCCGTCCTCGGAACTCAAATTGATGACTTTTGCCGAGGCGGTCAAAGAAAACCCCGAGGGAGTGGCGTCGTATTTTGGCAAATACGCCAACTACCAAGACGAAGCCTTTACGGCACTCAACACGGCGTTTGCCCACGACGGGGTGTTTGTGCAAGTTCCCGACAACAAAATTGTGGAGCAACCTATCATTCTGCGTTTTATCACCGACGCCCGTACCCTCAATGCAGGGTCGCAACCGCGTAACTTGGTGGTGGTAGGCAAAAACGCACAAGTCAAAATGGCCGAGTCTTTTCGTACCATTGGCGAGAGCGCGTCGTTTACCAATACCGTCACGGAAATTGTGGTAGAAGAAAATGCCAACGTGCAGTACTATAAGATACAAAACGAAACCGAAAAAGCGTACCACATCGGTACAACGCAGGTACTCCAAAAACCCAATAGTCATTTCTATGCCGTGACCGTGACGCTCAACGGGGGCTTTGTTCGCAATAATCTCAACATCGTACTGGACGGCCAACACTGTGAAGCGTTTATGTACGGGTTGTATTTCCCCAACGGAAAGCAGCACGTGGACAATCACACGCTTGTGGACCATGCCCAACCCAACTCTTACAGCAACGAATTGTACAAGGGTATCTTGAAAGACAAAGCTACGGGCGTATTCAACGGTAAAATCTTCGTGCGCGATGGCGCGAGTAAAACCAACGCCTACCAATCCTGCCGCAACGTGGTGCTGTCGGATGAGGCTTCGATGAACACCAAGCCACAGTTAGAGATTTACAATGATGACGTCAAATGCTCACACGGTACTACGACGGGTAAGCTGGACGACGAGGCGTTGTTTTATATGCAGTCGCGCGGCATACCTCGCCCGCAAGCCATGACCTTGCTGATGTATGCTTTCTGCGAAGATGTCATAAGTCAAATCAAAATAGATGCCATTCGTGATTATTTGGAAAGACTGATTGAGGCGAAACTGGG
>JALOLW010000095.1 GCA_025455795.1 Spirosomataceae bacterium | reverse complement strand
TTTCCAACATTGTATTGGACGAAAGGCGTACAACTACAAGTCGTTGATTATTAGTTAGTTATGTAATAGTTTTTTAAATGTATTTTTTGGAAACAAACTCCTAAATTTATTTGCTTACAAACGATTACAAGTATTTGTAATCGTTTGTAAAGACACTGAACAAAAAATAATCGTTTCTGTGCTTAATCAAATTGGTTGGAAGTCAAAAATTCAAAGTATAGTGACCGAAACTGACCTTTTGACTTGGTATGAAAAAGCATTGAGAGGCAAATTTGCAAAAACGATTGGCGACAAAGTCTTAGAAAAATTAACAGATGAAATACAGGTCGAATTTCCAGCTACAGACAATACGGAATTTACTAAATTTATCATGCACCGTGGTTACGATAGGCTGTCAGATTCAAATTGGTTAATCCGCTAAAAATCAATTCATCACATATCACCGATCCTCCCTTGTCCGACATCTCCGTCATCATACTTACCCACAACGAGCAGCAGCACATCGAGCGGTGCATCAAAAGTCTGTTGGTGTTTACCGATAAGATTTTTGTGGTGGACTCTGGCTCAACCGACGCTACCGTCAAAATCGCCGAATCGCTGGGCGCGAAGGTGACGTATAACCCGTGGGTGACGTACGCGGTACAGTTCAATTTTGGCATCGAACACAACCCGTTTCAAACCACTTGGCTCATGCGGATGGACGCCGACGAGTACGTAACGCCCGAACTTGGGGCAGAAATTCGTCAAAAATTGGGTGCTTTGGCAGAAGATACATCGGGCGTGTATGTGAAGCGGCGCGTGATGTTTATGAATCAGTGGATACGCCGCGGCGGCTACTACCCGATTTGGCTACTTCGGCTGTGGCGGCGCGGGCAGGGCATCTGTGAGGAACTTTGGATGGACGAGCATATCAAACTTTCGCAGGGCAAAACCATCCAATTTGAAAACGACATCATAGACCATAATCTCAACAACCTCACGTGGTGGACCCAGAAGCACAACAACTACGCCATCCGCGAAGTAATTGATTTATTGGATATTAAGTACAATTTTTCAAACACCGAGCGCGTTGTTCCTAAACTGTTTGGGACGCAGGAACAGCGCAAGCGTTACCTCAAACTCAAATACGCTTCTTTACCCCTCTTTACGCGCCCGTTTGGGTATTTTTTGTACCGATATTTCCTTAAATTTGGTTTTTTGGATGGTACCAAAGGACTGATGTGGCACTTCCTGCAAGGGCTTTGGTATCGGTTTTTGGTAGATGCCAAAATCTATGAGGTATATTTTAGGGCAGGTCGTGACAAAGATGCGATTGTCGAATTTTTCAAAACCGAATATGGAAAAGATTTATCAGCCCTTCAAAACCGACCTGTCGAAGTACGACAATAGCTGGTACAAACACCCGCCTCTGTGGAAAAACGTGCTTTGGATGCTGGTCAATCACGCATTTATCAATTCCTATTTACCCTTGCCCGTCTCAATTAAACGAGTGATTTTGAAGAGCTTTGGAATGAAAATTGGCAAAAGTGTGATGATAAAACCCAAAGTAAACATCAAGTATCCGTGGTTGGTATCAGTGGGTGACTACGCTTGGATAGGTGAGGAAGTTTGGATTGACAGTTTGACTGACGTGACGATAGGGCCAAATGCTTGCCTTTCACAAGGTGCCATGCTTCTCACGGGCAACCACGACTATACCAGCCCCACTTTTGACTTGCGTATAGGAAAAATCGTTTTGGAGGAAGGCGTTTGGATAGGTGCCAAAGCCATCGTTTGTCCAGGTGTGACCTGTCACTCTCACGCCGTTTTGGCGGTCAATTCGGTGGCTACCAAAGACTTAAAAGCATACGGTGTTTATCAGGGTAATCCCGCACAGCATGTGCGAAGCAGAAGCAATGAAAGTTAGTATTATCACTGTCGTTTTCAACGGCGAAAGCACAATTAAAGATTGTATTGAGTCGGTATTGGGGCAAACCTACCCCGGCATTGAGTATATTATCGTTGATGGCAAGTCCACCGATAGTACCGTAGAGATTGTCAAAAGTTATGGTAGTCGTATTGCGCATTTTGTGTCAGAAAAAGACCGAGGCATTTACGACGCCATGAACAAGGGAATCGCCTTGGCAACGGGCGATGTGGTGGGAATTTTGAACGCCGATGATTTTTATGCACACCCCAACGTCATTCAAAAAATTGTACAAGCGATGGGCAACGCCGACGCTGTTTATGGCGACTTGGTGTATGTAGATGCACAAAACACCGACCAAATCAAGCGTTATTGGCAATCTGGAAGCTATGAGAGAAAAAAATTTTTATACGGCTGGATGCCGCCTCATCCAACGTTTTTCCTCAAAAATGCGTCATATAAAGCGTTGGGGGGCTATCGGTTGGACTTGGGGACGGCGGCAGATTACGAATTAATGTTACGAATGCTGTATGTTCACCGTCTAAACGTAAATTACTTGCCCGATATAGTTACCATAATGCGAGCAGGCGGGGCCAGTAATAAAGCGGTCAGCAATCAAGTAAAGGCCAATCAAAATGATAGATTGGCTTGGCAACTTAATCAAATCAAGCCGTTTTGGTTTACCCTTTGGTTGAAGCCTATTCGAAAGATTTTACAATTCATTAACCGCCCAAAGTGACCATTAAATAAATTCTTACGCCATTTTTGGTAGAATTTTTGCAAAACCCGTTGTTTTTGATAATTTTTGTCCTCTCGTTATGAAGATACCCGACCCAAAGAATCCATATTAGCATGAATGCAGATATACTCATAGACGTACTCCGAAGCCAATACCAAAATATACTTCAACACGAAGTGTATCAGTGTTTTATTTCGTTTCTAATCGCCTGTGCTATCTCGGTAACGTCCATTCCAGTTATCATCAATATCAGTAGGCTGCTGGGCCTCCAAAACAAACCCAATAGCAGAAGTTCTCACAAGCACGACACGCCGTTGTTTGGTGGAGTAGCCATTTATGCTTCCCTCTTGGTGGCTCATTTTATCTGGCCGCACACCGCTGAGCAGCCCGACGCTTACCTCACAAGCCTTTCCGTTGTGGGACTGACGAGTTTGTTTTTCTTGGGTCTCAAAGATGACATTTTGATCTTAGACCCCAACAAAAAACTCCTTATTCAAGTCTTGGCAGTTTCCACATTGGTCTTGTTGGGTGGCCTGAAAGTGGATAATCTGTTCGGTATTTTTGGCTGGTTTGAAATCCCCGACTTGGTGAGTATTCCTTTCACCATCTTCATATTCATCGCGCTTATCAACGCCATCAACCTCATTGACGGCGTAGATGGTTTGGCGGGCGGGATTGCGTTTATTGCGGGATTGAGCTTTGGTACTTGGTTTTTGCTCAATCATCACTTTTCGATGGCCTGCATGGCTTTCTCGCTTTCAGGGGCGTTGCTTGGGTTTTTGCGGTTCAATTTTTCCAAAACCAGCAAAATCTTCATGGGCGACACGGGTTCTTTGATTCTTGGGTTTATGTTGGCGTTTTTTGCGGTCAAATTCATCCGCCTCAACGTCACCTACCGCCACGACGCCGATGCGTTTTTCAACGCGCCCGTTTTGGCCGTTATGTTATTGATTGTGCCTATTTTCGACACGTTGCGGGTATTTTTGGTGCGTATTCTCAACCGCAAATCGCCCTTCAAAGCCGACCGCAATCACTTCCACCATATTTTGCTTGACAACGGTCTGACGCACTTCCAAACCTCTTTTTCGCTTTGGAGCGTTACGATTTTCAACGTGATTGGGTACTTTTTTACGTTCAAATACGTGACCAACACCGAAGCATTTTTTGTACTGGTAGGGCTGTTTATTGTCTATTTGATGGTTGGCTATTTACTAAAACTACGCGCCACGAGTATCAAAGAGAAGAAATCGTTGCGAGTCGCCTTCAAAACTTCACACACGATGACTGCCGACGAGCCTTACTCATGGGCTAAGAGAGTAATCAGAGGGCTATAAACCTTATCAGTAAACTGATTATCAGTTATTTGCTTCTGAAATCTCACAAACGATTCGACGAGCAATTTGCTACTTGATAGAAACCCCTCCCGACACAATCATCTTCATCACTTCGGTACTTGAAAGGTGTTCAAGTACCTCCACTTGGGTTTTTGGCACTAAGAAGAGTTCACCAGAAAACGCATACGAATGTGGACAATACACGGCGACATAGCCTTCTATTTGTAAGTGCGCAAGGTCGGTTTGCGTAATAAATCCCAATTTTTTGAGGTTAGATTGAGCGTTGAGGGTCACTATCACGGGCTGGTTGAATTTGCGTTTGTCGCCCACAAAAGCCGTGATGAGATCTTTGATGGAATAATAAATCAGGCTCACTAAGGGCATTTTTTTGAGAATGCTCTCCGTAAAACTGAAAAAAGACTGTGGTACAAAGCGCGAAAAGATAAAACCCAACAGCACAATACTTGAAACAATAATGAGTAGTCCAAGTCCTGGCAAATAGAGCGGCGATTTATCGTCGGTATTGATATAAATGGGAAGAATGTTGTCGAGGTAAGCAACACTTTCTTTGATAATCAAAAACGTGAAGTAAGTCGGCGCAATCAAGATAAGTCCGCGCCCAAAATAGGTTAAGATACGTTTTACAAAGGTATTCTGTAACATCTTCGGTGGTTTTGCATTGTTAGTTTACCAACGTCTTTCGAGAAAATATTGTTCAAAAAATGTCACTCTCGCCACCAATAGTGACAAAATGACTGATTTTTAATTAAAATAGTGAAATTTAAAATGCCATTTTGGCATAAAATTTTCAAAAAATGAGGCTGGTACAGAAGTTGAAATGAAACACAGCGTAAGAGTCAATGCTCTTTGAACTGAATTTTAAACTTTAAAACAACTAACACCATGACTGCCTTAGTAAAAAACAACCCCCACTTCCCCGCACTTTTTGACAGTGTATTCAGCGACTTTTTCGCTCCCAATGCTTATTTCAACGTTCCTGCCGTCAATGTGGTAGAACACTCCAACGGCTTTCGGTTGGAAGTAGCCGCGCCTGGTTTGAAAAAGGAAGATTTCAAAATCAACCTTGACAACAACACGCTGACGCTTTCGGCCCAAAAAGAGCAAAAAACCGAGGAAACCACCGAAAAATACACCCGCAAAGAATTCAGCGTCAGCTCGTTTCGCCGTAGTTTTACGTTGCCCCGCAGCGTAGATGGTGAAAAAATCAGTGCCAACTACGTGGACGGCGTACTGTTGGTAGAACTTCCCAAAAAAGAAGAAGCCAAAGCCAAAGAACCCCGCACGATAGAAATCGCGTAACTTTGACCGAAGAATATCGTAAACATGACCGAGGGCTGTGGAAACGCAGCCCTTTTTTGTGCATAAAAACTCGCCATTGCAGCCGTGCCGCACGAGTCACTCACTCGCTGCTGCGCGGCGGATGCGGTCGTTGAGGGCGCGGCCCAAATCGCGTTCGGGGAGCAGTTCGGCATAAATCGCCTCCACGGGCAGCGCGTCCAGTTGGCGCATGTACGCAAACAAGTTCTTGGCCGCTTCGGCAAAATCACCGCTCGGAGAAAGAATACGCTGATGTGCGAGTGGAAGGTGAGGCAGCGGTTGTGTAAAGGTCAAAGCGCCCATTTTATCCGTTGGAAACCTCCTCAAAATACGTTCTTTGTCATTGATATACAGCGGTTTGCGCGGCGCATAGTGACTTTTGAGCATCCCCGGTGCTTTGGGGTTGGAGGTCGAATGTGACCGCCAACTGACCGCCCCAATGACTTCCTCAATCGCCTCTACCGACGTGCCGCCCAACCGATATACCACGGGCTGGTTTTCTTCAAAACCCACGATGGAAGACTCAATACCGACCGTACTTTCACCACCGTCTAAAATATACGGAATCAGCGGCCCCAACTGCTGCGCCACGTGTTGGGCAGAGGTAGGACTGATGTACCCAAATGGATTGGCACTGGGGGCGGCCAACGGAAAATCTAAGATTGACAATAGCTCCAAAATCAGCGGATGACGGGGGATTCTGACGGCTACCGTGTCCAAACCCGACGTGACCAAATCGGGAATGAGTGACGATTTGGGCAGGAGCAAAGTGAGTGGCCCGGGCCAAAAAGCCGCCGCCAGTTGGTATGCTTTGGGGGGGATTTCTGTGACGATTTGCGAAAGTTTATCCAACGAATCTGTATGCACAATGAGCGGGTCAAATTGTGGCCGATTTTTGACCTGAAAGATTTTCAAAACGGCGTCTTCGTTGAGGGCATTGCCCGCCAAGCCATAGACGGTTTCGGTCGGTACGCCCACCACTTCACCCGCTTCGAGAAGCTGTTTGGCCTTTAATATGTCAATACCAATCGTTGTCATGCCGCAAAATTACCGCATATCGCCCACTTTCAGGCGTTTTTTCGTTTATTTGACAAATTTTTGGGAAAACACGACGGTATAGATGAACTTCAACTACGAACTTACAGCGGTCGAATACACCTTCATTGGGGTTTTTGTGCTACTGTACGCGCTGTATGTAGTACGTACAGTATGGGTAGCCCGACGGATGGGAACGACCGCGCGAGCGATAGTCATTAAATTTTTTCTGCGAACGATTTACTTCGCGCTGATGATTGCGGCGTTGCTGGGGCCTTTTTTTGGCGAACCCGAGCGCAATATCATCGCCGAAGGCAAAGACATCATGGTATTGGTAGATTTGTCAAAGTCCATGGACGCGACCGATGTTCAACCGTCGCGTTTGGAAAAAGTAAAATTCGAGCTACAACGCCTCACCAAAGCCCTGCCCAACGAGCGGTTTGGGATGATTGTCTTTTCGTCACAGGCATTTTTGCAAGTACCGCTTACGTTTGATTTGGCGGCTTTCGAGTTGTTTGTCCAAGCCCTCAACACCGACCAAATCACCAACGGCGGCACTGATATTTGTTCGGCCCTCCAACTGAGCGAGCAAAAACTCTTTCAGGAGCGTCGCAATACCTCAAAAATCATCTTGCTGTTTACCGACGGGGAAGATTTTGGCAACTGCGATGGCAAAGTTCTCTCGACCATCCGACAGTTTGACCTCAAATTGTTTATCGTCGGTACGGGTACAACCACGGGCGGTCAAATCCCGACCACGGCACGTCAGACACTCAAAGACAACGGTGGAAATACCGTCATAAGTCGCCTCAACGCCAATTTTCTCCGCGAACTGGCGATGGCCACCAACGGCCAATACTTTGAAATCAACAACCGTGTCAATACCATGTCGGAGGTGATTGGAGCGATAGAAGCCGTCGAAAACAAACTCATTGACAGTAGGCAAGCTGCGACGACGAGCAACAAATACCGTTATTTTTTGATGATAGCACTGGTACTCATCGCGCTTGATGTTTTGATTACAATTACTACTTTTCAGCTATAAAATGGCCACAACTCCGCACCTCCAACGCGCCCTTACGCCTCTCCTACTCTGGGGGCTGGGCGTGGGCTACGTCATTTCGGGTATGTATTTCGGGTGGAATTTGGGTCTCGAAAAAGGGGGGACATTGGGCATGGCCATAGCCACGCTGCTGGTGATAGTGCTGTACGTTTCGTTTACGTTGTGCTACGCCGAACTCGCCTGTGCTATCCCCAAAGCAGGGGGGGTATTTGATTATGCCACCCGTGCTTTGGGGCGCGATTGGGGCTTTTTGGCGGGTCTGGCGCAGGTGTTTGAGTTTGTACTGGCCCCTCCTGCCATTGCGGCGGGCATTGGCGCGCACCTCCACCTTTTCTTTCCCCAACTCTCACCGCTTTACGGGGCATTGGGGGCGTATTTGCTTTTTACGTTGCTCAATGTGTTGGGTGTCAAGTTGGCCGCTACCTTTGAGTTGGTCATTACGTTGCTTGCTATCGTTGGTATTGGCCTTTTTGTGATTTTGACTTATCCTCATATTCAGACAGTTCGTTTTACCCAAAATGCCCTTCCGCACGGTTGGGCGGGGGTATGGGCGGCGATTCCGTTTGCTATATGGTTTTTCTTGGGCATCGAAGGACTCGCCAACGCCGCCGAAGAAAGCACCCACCCGCAACGCGACCTCACGCGCGGGTTTGCGTGGGCCATGCTCACCCTCGTACTGCTGTGCGGGCTTACGTTTGTAGGCGCAGTGGGCGTAGCAGGCTGGACAGCGGCAGTGTTCAAAACCGACGGCAGTGCCACCGATTCGCCTTTGCCGTTGGTACTGAGTCATTTTTTGGGTGAAAACGGATTTTATTGGGCCGTTGTCGTGTTCGGTTTGTTTGGATTGGTAGCTTCTTTTCACGGGTTGCTCATGGCAGCGGGCAGAGCCACGTTTGAGATGGGGCGGGTCAGGCTGCTACCCGCGTGGTTGGGGAAGATTCAAGAACGCTTCAAAACTCCCAGCAACGCGCTCTTTTTCAATATGTTGGTAGGTATTACGGCACTGTTGAGCAACACCACCGCCGATATTATCGTGCTGTCGGTCTTGGGCGCACTGACCTTGTACGGGTTTGGGGTGGTAAGTTTGTTGGCATTGCGCCGTCGTGCGCCTACTTTGGTTCGCCCTTTCAAAACCCCGCTTTATCCCTACTTGCCTGTGGTGTCTTTGGTCCTGATTGGCATTGCATTTGGGGCGGTTGTCGTGTCCAATTTCACGCTTTCATTGTACTACTTGGGGGCATTGGGAGGGGCTTTTCTGCTTCATAAAGTCTCGAAAAAATAAGTATCTTTGTTGAAAAATAAGAACATGGAAACGACAAGACAAGCAATAGATATTGACTCATTACTCGACACATTTGGATTGAATACTACTTTCTCAAATGTTATTATAGATGAATGGTTAAATGTCGAGGGAAAACTCAACCCCGAAGATCAACGGCTAATGAACATTTTGCTTGAGCGAATTTCAAAATTTGGGGACTACTGGAATGAAGAAGAGCTGAAAATCAACTTTATAGGAATCCTTTTTTTACTCGCCGACATTGACGAAGATGGTAAAATCAAGACCTTCTTTGAACGTTCAGTGGCTGCAACCGTAGATGGCATTCCCTTGGCTGTTAAGTCCGATTGTATGATAGCTACTCCTAAGGGAAAAGGAACTCCCAAAGCACCTTACTTTTTTTTGCAAGAATACAAAAAGCAAAAAGGAGACAAAAATGACCCCGAAGGACAAATGTTGGCTGCAATGCTTATAGCTCAAGCACTCAACAATGACCATAAACCCATCTATGGAACATGGTTAGTAGGTAGTATTTGGTGGTTTTCAACATTGGTAGGAAAAGAGTACACTAAAAGCCGCAAGTATGATGCGAGTCAAGAAAAAGACTTACTACAAATTATTCTGATTTTACGAAAATTGAAAAGGCTTATTCTGAACAAAAATCAGTAATAAGTAGTACAGCGTATTTAGTTGATAGTATTGAGACAAAAAACACAAAAGCAAAGCATTGAAAATGAGTGTATTATTTAATTCTCAATACACAATACTATTTTCTCAATACTACTTAGACTCATATGACCGATAGTAAACTGCTCTGGGATACGCACCTCAAACAATTCAAGGATTACTTGGTACTGGAGCGCGGATTGGCCGACAACTCCGTGGACGCCTACCTGCGTGATGCTGCCAAACTCGCCGAATACATCGAACTTCTGGGCCAAAAAGAAGTCACCGACATCATCGAGTACGACGTACTGGGCTTTCTGGGCTATCTCACTGACTTGGGCTTGGCAGCCTACTCACAAGCACGGATTTTGTCGGGAGTGAAGGCTTTTTTTAAATACCTCCTCCTCGAAAACATCATCACCACCGACCCCACCCAACTCATCGAATCGCCGCGCTTGTCGCGCCCGCTGCCCGATGTGTTGAGTTATCCCGAAATCGTGCAACTTCTCGAAGCCAACGACCTCTCTACGCCCGAAGGTACGCGCAACCGCGCCATGCTCGAAGTGCTGTACAGCTCAGGACTGCGGGTATCGGAGTTGGTAGATTTACAGATTACCAACTGTTTTTTTGACGCGGGCTACTTGCGGGTCATTGGCAAAGGCAGCAAAACCCGCCTCGTGCCTATCGGGAGCGATGCCGTCAAGCACACCCAACTGTATATGCAACACACCCGCAGTCAAGTTTTGGTGCAAAACGGCCACGAAGATTACGTGTTTTTGAACCGACGCGGTGCTCAACTCACCCGCGTAATGGTGTTTTTGGTGATTAAAAATTTAGCCGAACTCGCTGGTTTACAAAAGAATGTAAGCCCACATACGTTTCGACATTCGTTTGCTACGCACCTCATCGAAGGTGGGGCTGACCTTCGCGCCGTGCAAGAAATGCTCGGTCACGAGTCCATCACCACCACCGAAATTTATACGCACTTAGACCGCGAATACCTCCGCGAGGTTGTCAAAAAATACCATCCGAGGGCGTAAATTTCACAGTTATGTATTCTCCAAAGTATTGTTCAACTACTGGTACAAATTCACCGCTCGTTGGAGTAGGCTTCCCTTGGAAATTAATTAGAACTTTCTTTTT
>JALOLW010000515.1 GCA_025455795.1 Spirosomataceae bacterium | reverse complement strand
AAAAAAATCACTGACGCACGATGTGTATGATTTTTGGAAAGATATTCCTGAGCGCGTGGTGAGCCACAACGGTCAGTGGTTTGGCTATGCCCTCAATCCGCAAGAAGGCGACGGGCGCGTGATTTTCCACAACCTCACCACCAATCAGTGGGATTCGGTGTCGCGCGGGGCAGAGCTAAAACTTACGCCTGATTCGGAGTTTGCGGTGTTCAAAATCAAGCCCCAACTCGCCGCGACCAAAGCCGCCAAACGCGCCAAAAAGAAAAAAGACGAAATGCCCAAAGATTCGTTGGGGCTATATGCCCTTGCCACCAAGCAGTTGGTCAAAAAAGCCGCTGTGCAGTCGTTCAAACTCCCCGAAAAAGGCGCGAGTTGGGTGGCATTTTTGCAAGAATCTACTTTTCCTTCCCCATCCCGAACGCCTTCGGGAGAGGCAACGAAGTCCAAAACCAAGAAACAAAGCGAGGAAAACGGCTTTGAGTTGGTGTGGCGTGATTTGAAGTTGGGTACGGAGAAAAACTTTGCCTTTGTGACTGATTATGAGGTTAATAAAAAAGGCACACGCCTCGCTTACGCTTCCACAGGCACCGACTCAACCAAAGCAGGGGTGTATGTTTTTGAACCTGCCACCCAAAAATCGGCCTTGGTTTGGGAAGGCAAAGCCAAACACAAATTCAAGAAACTCGCTTTTGACGAAAACGGTGACCAACTGGCTTTTGTGGCCGACTTGGATACGACCAAGGCTCCCATCCGCGCGCCAAAACTGATGTATTGGAAGGCAGGTGAGGCCACTGCCACTTTGCTGGCCGATGAAAACACCCTGACCACACCCAGAGGCTGGCTCGTAAGCGGCGAATACGCGCCCAGTTTTTCTAAAAATGGCGCAAAACTGTTTTTTGGCACCAATCCCAAACCCGTTTTGCAAGACACTACGCTGCTTCCCGAAGAAATCGTAAACGTAGAAGTGTGGCATTGGCAAGACGCAAAACTCCAACCCCAACAAAAAGTAACGCTTGAGCGCGACAAAAAACGCTCGTATTTGGCCGTGATAAACCTGAACGACAAGAAGTTGGTACAACTCGGCAGCGAACAAATCCCCGACATCGAACTTGTCAATGAAGGCAATGCCGATTTTGTGTTGGCTACTTCCAACCTCAAATACGCCAACCAACACTGGGACTGGAATCCGAAACAGGATATTTATCTCATCAACACCCGCGACGGAGCGGCTAATCTACTGAAAACCAAACTCGAAGGAGATGCGAGAGTGTCGCCCACGGGCAAGTATTTGTACTGGTTTTCCAATCCCGACACGGCTTGGTTTGCCCACGACATAGCCCAAAACAAAACCGTCCAACTCACCGACAACAGAGCGGTGAAATTTACGGATGAAGAAGACGACCACCCCGATTTTCCGAACCCTTACGGCTTGGCAGGTTGGTCCCAAAACGACGAAAACATCTTGCTTTACGACCGCTTTGATATTTGGCAAATCAACCCCACCAATCCTTCTCAAAAAATCAAACTTACCGCTGGCCGCACCGACAAAGTACAATCTCGCTACGTGCGCTTGGACGCGGAAGAGCGCAACATTGACCTTTCTAAGCCACTTTTACTGCGGACTTTCAATGAGTCGTCGAAAAAAGAAGGGTTTCAGCAGTTGGCGGTAGCGAGTAAGCAGATAACCGAGTTGATGAGTGACGATTTCAAAGTTGGAAATGCGGTGCTGAAAGCCAAAAATGCCGACCGTGTGTTGTTTACCAAAGAGACGTTCCGTGATTATCCCAACTGGTACGCCACCGATTTGAGTTTCAAAAACCCTACCCGCATCACCGACGCCAACCCACAGCAAGCAGAGTATCACTGGGGCAGTGCCGAACTCGTCAGTTGGCGGGCGGGCGACGGCACACCGCTGCAAGGGCTGCTTTACAAACCCGACAATTTTGACCCTACCAAAAAGTACCCCATGATGACGTACTTTTATGAGAAAAATACCGACAATCTGCACAGCCACGTTACGCCACGTCCGATTCGGTCGTACATCAACTACGCTTATTTTGTGAGCAATGGCTACTTGGTATTTGTACCCGATATTGTGTATCAAAACGGCTATCCGGGTCAAAGTGCTTACAACTGTATCGTGCCGGGCGTATTGAGTATGATTGACAAAGGTTTTGTGGACAAAGACCGCATCGGGATTTCAGGCCACAGTTGGGGTGGGTATCAAACCGCCTACTTGGTGACCCAAACCAACCTTTTCCGCGCCGCCGAAGCAGGTGCGCCTGTCTCCAATATGACAAGCGCCTACGGCGGAATTCGTTGGGAGTCAGGCAATTCGCGTCAAGCGCAATACGAGCGTACGCAAAGCCGCATTGGAGGTACGCTTTGGGAAAAGCCCATGTTGTATTTGGAAAACTCGCCGTTGTTCCACGCCCCAAAAATCCAAACACCCGTGCTAATGATGCACAACGACGACGACGGGGCGGTGCCGTGGTACCAAGGCATTGAGTTTTATATGGCTCTCAAACGACTCAACAAGCCCGTGTGGATGCTCAACTACAACGGCGAAAAACACGGCCTGACGCGCCGCCAAAACATGAAGGATTTTGCGGTGCGGATGTACCAGTATTTTGACCATTATCTCAAAGATGCCCCCGCGCCCGCCTGGATGACCGACGGTCTGCCCATGCTCGAAAAAGGCATCAATCAGCGGCTTGCACCCGTCAAAACGTCGGCGGCGTCGCTGGGCGGTGGGAATCAAAAATAGGATGACTTACAAAAGGGAACGCCTCATTTC
>JALOLW010000514.1 GCA_025455795.1 Spirosomataceae bacterium | reverse complement strand
ATCCGCAAAGCAGCCACTCAATTGGCCTCACAAATCCCCAACGTTCAGAAAAAAATCATCGGTGGCGCAGGACATTTGTCAAACATTGACAAACCAAAAGCATTCAACCGAATCGTTATCAATTTTTTGAAGTAAGCAAATCATGGCAAATCTTCCTCTCTCTGGACTCCGCGTGTTGGAGTTTACCCACGCCGTCATGGGGCCTACTACGGGCTTGCTTTTGGCCGACATGGGCGCCGAAGTAATTCACATTGAGCCGCCTACGGGCGATACCACCCGCTACCTCAAAGGTTTTGGAACGGGCTATTTTCCGTTTTACAGTCGCAACAAAAAAAGCCTCGCCATAGACCTCAAAGCCGCCGAGGGTCAGGCGATTGTGTATGATTTGGCGCAAACCGCCGACATCGTCGTAGAAAACTTCGGCCCAGGAACGATGGATCGCCTCGGCTACGGCTACGACGTCCTCAAAGCCCTCAACCCGCGCTTGATTTACTGCTCGCTCAAAGGATTTCTTTCGGGGCCTTACGAAAAACGCCACGCCATGGACGAGGTCGTACAGATGATGGGAGGCTTGGCGTACATGACAGGCCGCCCCGGTGATCCACTTCGTGCGGGTACTTCTGTTGTGGACATCACAGGTGGCATGTTTGGTTACATTGGGATTTTATTGGCTTTGTACGAGCGTACGCTCACGGGCGAGGGGAAGTTTGTCAAAAGTGCGCTGTTTGAAACTACCGCTTTTTTGATGGGGCAGCATTTGGCCTACTCAGCCATCACCAAAACCCCCGTACCGCCCATGCCCGCCCGCGTGAGTGCGTGGAGCATTTATCGTATTTTTGACACTGCCGACGGCAATCAGGTGTTTGTGGGTATCATTTCCGAAAAACATTGGGAACGCTTTTGTCAGGTATTTGAACGCCTTGATTGGCTCTCTCATCCTGACCTCAAAACCAACAACGACCGTATTACCGCCCGTGAGTGGTTCTTGCCAGAAGTGGAACAGACCATGCGCGGATTCACGAAACAGCAAATCATCGAACGCTGCGAAGCCGCCGACATCCCGTTTGCCCCCATCGCCAAAGTCGAGGATTTGTTTGACGACCCTCAGCTCAATCAGGGCGGGTCGCTGCTCCCCACTACCCTACCCGACGGCACCCAAACCAAACTACCCAAGTTTCCATTGGAGTACGAAGGGGTTGATTTTCAGGCCGTCACCAATCCGCCCAGCATTGGCCAACACACTATTGAAATTTTGACAAGTATCGGCTATGATGAACAAAAAATCCAAACTTTGGTTGAACAAAAAATAATCACCCGTTCATAACCCTTACCAAAATGGCTGAAAAACTTTTCAAATTTGCCAATACTTTCGCGTTTTTGTGTTGGATTCTACTCATTGTTTTTCCGCATTGGCAACACACCAACCGTGTCATCATCTACGCCACAGCCATCGGCTTGAGTAGTTTGTACGTGTATTTGATTGTGACAAATTTTGGCAAAACCAAAGGCAATTTTACCACGCTTCGTGGGGTGACAAAGCTGTTTGAAGACCCCATCAATGTCCTCACGGGTTGGGTGCATTATTTAGCTTTTGATTTGATGACAGGACTCTACATCAGCACCCACGCCTTTGAGACGGGTTTCCACCGTATGTTGTTGATTCCGTGCTTGTTGCTCACCTTTATCTTTGGCCCTGCGGGCTGGTTGTTGTACGTTTTGTTACAAATTCTGGTTTATGGCAGGTGGTTTTAGGTGGTTGCGATTTTGAGAACAAAAAGCAGGTAAATTAGCGCAAACATCCAGCCTTCCCATACTGACATCCGCTTGTCTTGGGCGAGCAAATAAAACAAAAGTCCTGTCGCGGCCATGACAGGTAGCGAAAACGATAATAAAACCGTAGGCACCAGTATGCTTCCAAACGCCGACGCCACGGCGGGTATCACGAGCGTATTGAACACGCATGACCCCAAAACGTTGCCGATGGCCATTTCGGCCTTGCCTTGTTTGATGGCAGAAATATTGACCACCAATTCGGGCAAAGTAGTCCCCAAAGACAGCACCGTCAATGCGACAATGGACGGCGGGATGCTCAGTTTCAAGGCGATGTTGCTGATAGACAGCACCGTATAGTCGGCTCCGAAGTAAATTCCTACGGCAGCCAAGAGCAAAATCACCAATGCTTTGACAGGAAACGCCAACTTGGTAGGGGCTGAGGTTTGGGGGGTGGAAGTCCCTCCTTTTATCAAATAGATGGCATACACAACAAAAATAACAATGCCGATAAAAGACTCCAAAAAGTCAATGTTGCCGTCGTATCCTATCATGCAAAAAACAAAAAAACTACCAATCAGAAAATGCAAATCAATGTAGATATACGCGCTCTGCAACTCCACCGAGCGGCGGTTGAGGGCAATAGACATACCCGTCACGAGTAAAATATTGGAAATATTGGCCCCGATGATATTGCCAGGGACAATGTCCGAAGCCCCTTTGGTGACGGCCAATACCCCCGAAATCAACTCTGGCAGCGACGTGCCAATCCCCACAATAAAAACGCCAATAACAAACGCAGGCAACCGCAGCCAAGTACCGATGGTTTCGGCGGCGGCGGTGAAGTAGTTGGCCGAGACCAACAAAACAGCCAACGCAAGAACAAAAGTAAGGGTGTCTAAAAACATAGTAGGAGTTAATTACGTATTCCAGGGCTTTTTCAAAGTAGGCTAAAAATTTGATTATAAATAGTTTAGGGGTAGGAAGTAAGGTTAAGTTTCATTATTTTGAAGATTCTAAAGACAAA